>JALZAA010000347.1 GCA_030948625.1 Actinomycetota bacterium | reverse complement strand
GAACGGTTTCCCGGCGCCGGCAACGCGCCGTTCCGCCCAATGCAACAAGTTCTCGCCGAGCGCTTCGCCGTGGCGCCGCACGGCGAGCCGGTGCAGGTACCCGGCGTCCATCGGGTACCCCGCCCAGAAGGTCGGATCGTCCCACTGCACGACGAGGGTGCCGGTGATCTCGCCGTCGCGTTCGGCGAGCCACGTCTCGCCCCGTTCGATCGCCGGCATCACCCAGTCGCGCTCGAACCGGTCGGGCCACTGCTCGACGCCGCGCGCTCGCAGCCACGCCGATGCGTCGGCGAGCAGGTCCAACACGACGTCGATCTCCTGGGGATGCGCCGGACGGATGTCCACGCCTTGATTGTGATTCGACCCGTCGTGATCTCACGGCGGTTTGTTTCGCGCCCGTCGCCCTTCGTGCTCGTCGCGATGGTGGAGATGGCAGCGGAGCTCCAGGTTCCACAAGGCCGTCTCGCCGCCGTCGATCCAGTGCCGGCGGTGGTGGACGTCGCACCAGCCCGGCGGCCGGTCGCAGCCGGGGGCGGCAGTGGCGGTCGCGGGCGATGACCGCCCGGCGCAGCGCCGATGGGATGGTCCGCGTGCGCCGTCCCACGTCGAGCGGCTCGCCCGCGCCATCGGTGATGATGCAGCTCACGCCCGCGTCGCAGGCGAGCCGGCGTGCCGTCTCCCCGCTGACCACCCCACCCCAGTCCAGCTCGGCGGCCCGGGCACCGGAGCGTCCCTCGAGCGTCGCCAGGTCGACCTGCACGTTGAGATGCGGACGTTCGCCGCCGCTGCTCGGCGCGTCGCGTCTGTTCAGCACGTGGCGAGCGAGCTCGACGAGCGCGTCGGCACGCCGTTGCGTGGGCGTGCGGGAGGTCGCCGCGGTGCGGCTTGCTGTAGGCGTCGATGGCAGTGCGCACCATCGCGCCGTCATCGCCGTACAGCTGACCATCGACGACGGTCATCGCCTCGAACGTCTCGGAGATGTCGAAACGCCGCCGCTCGTGCGCATCGTTTGCGCGAGCGAGGAACCCGTCGGGATCCACAGCGTTGCGCCAGTGCGCGATGACCACGCCCAACCCGCGCGGATCCAGATTGCGGGCCGCCTCGACCAGGATCGGCTCGCCCTCGGCGGCCACTTCGCGGTTCACGTCACCGGTGGCGCTGATCTGGCGCGCGTGCGCGTAGCTCATCTCGCCGGCACGGAACGCCGCCGACGTCTCGGGCAACTCCCGGAGCCGTCGCGCCACGCTCACGCGCTCGCGAGCGGCGCCTGAGGTCAGGCCGCAGTGCTGCCGCACCCAACACTGCGTCGACAGCAACTCATCGCCGACGCCGCGCCCGTCGAATACCGCCAGGCGTCGCAGCCACTCGGCCTCGAGCCGGACGATCGCGCGGCGAACCTCCACGAGGTCATCTGCGAGAGCAGCCGATGGCGTGGCGTCGAGGTCCTCGACCGCCAGGTCGTCGATTGCCGAACCGAGCTCGGACACAGACCTCCCAGGTCAACCGCCACGGGAAGTGCGCCCTATACGAACGTATGTTCGATTGTACGAAAAGAACCCAGGAGTGTCAAGGCTTCGTCGCGCTCAGGAACACCACCTCGGTTGTGACGCCGAACTGGCCGTCCCGGCGAATCTGTTCGTCGATCTCGGCCGCGAACTCACGCAGCAACGCATCGCGATGCTCACCCACAACCTGAGCGCCGGTGGTGCTCGCGGCATGGCGGATGACCGGCGCGGCGTCGGTTACGACGACGGAGGATCGCAGCCAGCGCTCGCTCACCTCTTCGAAGTGCGCGCCGAGGTGCTCCTGCGCTGTCCCAGCCGTCAACCGCGGATTCACGAGCCCCACGTCTTCGAGGTTTCCGCGAATGCCGGCTCGCTCCAGCAAGGGAAGCCACAGCGCATTCATCTCCGCGAGATGACGAGCCCCGTTCGTAGCGACGAGCACTTGGCCGCCGGTCCGAAGCACCCTCGCCGCCTCGCCCACAGCCCGTTCCGGGTCGGGCACGTGATACAGCATGTGCATCATCAGCACGGCATCGAGCGATTCCGACGCCAGCGGCAACGACTGCGCGTCCGCGGTGAGCAGCGACGACCGCGGCGGCGACACGCCCGCGAGCATTCCGGGAGAGAGGTCGACGCCGATCACCCGGGCGCCGACCGCCCGAAGCGCATCGACGTAGCGGCCGTTCCCGCAGCCGACATCGCCCACGACACGACCGTCGATCGGTCCCAAGGCCTCAAGCGCCTCGGCGATGATGTCGATCCTCGGCTGCTGGTAGTCGTACAGCCCGACCCTGGCCATGAATCCCGACGGCTCCGCGTACGCCACGTCGCGCAGATACCGACGGTCCGCCCTCTTCCCCACCGGGGTTACAGCTTGGACTTGGCGATGCAGATCGCGAGGTGGGCGTCGAGCACCGCTTGCCGCGTTGCGTCCGACGCGCCGCTGTCGGCTTCGGCGGCCACCTTGGCGCTGTCGCCCGCCTGCTCCAGCTCGATGACGGCTCCCCGCTCGTCGTCCAGCCCGGCGGCCTTCTGGGCCTTGTTTGCGAACTCGCCGACGACGGCAATCAGAACGGGAGATGCCCCCCGATCAGAGCCCACAGCCTCCACCGCGAGGTCGATCTTCGATCGAACCTCGCGTAGCCGCCCCTCGGTCGCCACAGCCGCACACTACGCCCGACCCGGCGTCAATCGAAGTGGCACGCCGCCGCGACTTCGTCGTCGGCACGGTGCTCGCCGGCGGCTCCATGGTGGCGGTGGGTGCCTCGGTGGCGGTCTTGAGCCTCATCACCGACTACCCGGTGTTCACCGCGCAGGCGGTCCGCTACGCCGCAGGCGCGCTGCTCCTTTGGGGTTGGGCCCGGCTTCGCGGCCTCCCCCGCGTGCAGACGACCTTCGACGACCGCGTCCGGCTGGTGCTCATCGCGCTCACCGGGCTCGCCGGGTTCAACGTGGCGATCGTCATCGCGCTGCGCAGCGC
>JALZAA010000336.1 GCA_030948625.1 Actinomycetota bacterium | reverse complement strand
TCGTAGCAGAGGCTCAGGGCTCGCTCCCGGGCCTCGCGTCTGGTCGGCATCGCACCGGGCCCGCCCGTCAGGCGCGGGCGAGGTACTCCCCCGTGCGGGTATCGACCTTGATGCGCCCGCCCGGCTCCACGAACAACGGAACCTGCACGACCAGACCCGTCTCGAGCGTGGCCGGCTTGCGGGCGCCCGAGACACGGTCGCCCTGCACGCCCGGTTCCGTGTCGGTCACGCTGAGCTCGACGGCGGCCGGCAGCTCGATGCCGATAATGCGGTCCTGGTACATCGGCGCGACGGCGGTGTCGCCCTCCTTGAGGTAACGCACTGCCTGGCCGAGGTCTTTTGCGTCGACGTGGATCTGCTCGTAGCTGTCGTTGTCCATGAAGACGTAAGCGTCGCCTTCGCGGTAGAGGTACTGCATCTCGCGCTTGTCGATCACGGCGAGCGGCACCTTCTCGTCGGCGCGGAACGTCTTCTCGACGACGCCGCCGGAGCGGAGGCTCTTGAGCTTCGTGCGGACGAACGCCCCGCCCTTGCCCGGCTTCACGTGCTGGAACTCGACCACGGTGACGAGGCCCTCGGGAAGGTCGAGGGCCATCCCGTTCTTCAGATCGTTGGTGGAGACGCTCACAGGAGGAATTCTTTCGGGAAGGTTGTGAGGACGTCGGCGCCATCGTCGGTGACGACCACGGTGTCTTCGATGCGGACGCCGCCCACACCGGGGAGGTAGACACCGGGCTCGACCGTGACGACGTACCCGCTTGCCAACGTATCACGGGCCGTCGCCGCGACCCGCGGGGCCTCGTGGATCTCGAGGCCGACACCATGGCCGGTGCCGTGCACGAACGCGTCGCCCCATCCCGCCGCTTCGATGACGGCGCGGCAGGCGCGGTCGATGTCGGCACAGGTGGCACCGGCGCGCACCGCGACGCGGCCGGCCTCCTGCGCGGCCCGCACCACGTCGTAGACGCGCCACGCGTCCGGTCCGGGGTCGCCGACGCTGACGGTGCGGGTCATGTCGGAGCAGTACCCGTCGACCACGCATCCGAAATCGAGCACGACGGGCTCGCCCGGCTCGATCACCCGGCCCGACGGACGGGCGTGCGGCTTCGCGCCGTTCGGGCCCGACGCGACGATGGGGTCGAAGCTGTTTCTCGTCGCGCCCCGCGTCCGCATCTCGAACTCGAGTTGGAGCGCGAGCTCACGTTCGGTCGTCTTGTCCGACAACGAGGGGAGCACGGCGGCCAGCGCCTCGTCGCCGATCGCGCACGCGGCGCCGATCCGGGCGACCTCGCCCGAATCCTTGACCCGGCGCAGGTCCTCCACCAGGTGCTCGGTCGGCACGAGCTCGGCTTCCGGAAACCACTCGGCGTCGAACTCCCGCAGCTGGGCCCATGTGACCCCGTGGGCTTCGAGCCCCAGTCGGCGATAGCCGCGCGCGGCGGTCGTCATGGCCTCACGCTGGGCCGCTTGTGTCATGCGGACCTCGATCCGGGCGTCGACGCCCGCGGCCGCGAGCTGATCGGCGGACTGCTCGGCGTAGCGCCCGTCGGTGAGGAACACCAGCTCGTCGGGTCCGACGAGCACCATGGCCGAGCTCCCTGTGAACCCGGTGAGGTAGGTGACGTTCGGCAGTCGCGTCACCAGCAACGCGTCGATGCCCGTTTCGCCGAAGCGGTCTCGCAGCCGCTCGGAACGCGCGCCCACGTCCATCGGCGGGAGCGCCGGCAGGCTCACCCGGTTTCCTTGAGGAGCGTGACCGTCGCTTCGAGCGCGAGCCGGTAGCCGTCTCGACCGAACCCGGCGACGGTGCCGGTCACGACGGGTGCGACCACCGACGTGCGCCGCCACGCTTCCCGAGCAGACGGGTTGGACACGTGCAGCTCCACCGTGGGGCCCGGGAACGCCGCCAGCGCGTCGGCGATCGCGTACGAGTAGTGCGTGAACGCGCCCGGGTTGATCACGATCGCGGCGCACCGGTCTCGCGCTCGCTGCACGGCGTCGATGATGTCGCCCTCGTGGTTGGACTGGATGTGCTCGAGCACGTGGCCGTGCCCCTCGGCGACCGCCCGGGCGTCACCGACGAGCTCGTCGAGCGTGTCGGTGCCGTACACGTCGGGCTCGCGGTCGCCCAGGAGGTTCAGGTTCGGCCCCGAGACCAGGAGGATGGTGGCCATCGTGTCGTCAGCCTTCCACGCCCACAGCCTCGAACGCGCGTCCGAGGGCGGGCGAGGGCGGGTCGTCGACGAGCTCCAG
>JALZAA010000334.1 GCA_030948625.1 Actinomycetota bacterium | reverse complement strand
GAGGGCGAATGCCCCAGACCGTGACCATCGACCTGCTGAGCCCGGCGTCATTCGCAGACGGCCAGCCGCATGAGCAATTCCGGTGGCTCCGGGAGCACTCACCCGTCTACCGGCATCTCGAACCGGATGGTCCCGGCTTCTGGGCGGTCACCCGCTACGACGACGTGCGGTCGGTAGGGCGTGACCCGGAGCACTTCTCGTCGGCCCCGTCGATCCTGATTCCCGACCTGGCGGGCGTCGACTTCGGCGATCACCAGATGATGATCACGGCGGACCCGCCGCGTCACACGCGGTTGCGACGCATCATCAATAGTCAGTTCACGCCGCGGGCGGCCGAACGGCTGCGCGCCCGTATCGAGGAGCTGGCCGCTCAGATCATCGACGCCGTCATCGAGCGCGGTGAATGCGACGCCGTCACCGACATCGCCGGCGAGATGCCGTCGTTCGTGATCGCCGACCTGCTCGGCATCCCTCTCGACGACGGGCGCCGGCTCTACCACCTGACGGAGACGATCCACGCCGCGCCCGACTCGGTGCCTCCGGGCGCGGGGATGAGCGCCATCATCGAGATGTTCAACTACGCCCATCAGGTCGCCGAGGAGAAGCGCCGGCAGCCGCGCGACGACCTGGCGAGCCGGATCCTCGAGGCCGAGGTTGACGGCCAGCGGCTCGATGACATCGACTTCAACCTCTTCTTCCTGTTGCTCATCGACGCCGGCGGTGACACCACCCGCAACCTCGTCGGCGGCGGGCTCCTGGCCCTGTTCGACCATCCGGACGAGCGTCGACGCCTCCAAGAGGACCTTGACGGTCTGCTCCCGAGCGCGGTGGACGAGATGCTGCGCTGGGTGAGCCCGGTGATCTACATGCGCCGCACCGCGACGCGCGACTTCGAGCTCGCGGGAAGGCCGATCGCGGCCGGCGACAAGGTCGTCATGTACTACGGCTCGGCCAACCGCGACGAGCGCGCATTCGTCGAGCCGGACCGGTTCGACGTCGACCGCCAACCGAACGAGCACATCGCGTTCGGCGGCGGCGGACCGCACTTCTGCCTCGGCGCGCACATCGCCCGGGTCGAGACGCAGGCCCTGTTACGGGAGCTGCTCACGCGCATGCCCGACATCGCGCCGTCGGGCCCCGCCGAATGGCTGGCGTCGAACTTCATCTCGGGACCGCGGTTCCTGCCGGTGCGCTTCACGCCCGCAACCCGGGCGCCGCGCGCGCACTAACTCCGGCTAGCTCACGGGCGAGATCTTGCCCGTCTTCACGTCGTAGACCCAGCCCGTCACTTCGATGCCGTCGGGCAACAACGGCGACCCGTTGATCGTGGCAACGTCGTCGCGCACGCTCTGCTCGAGGTCGGGGAACGGGAGGAAGTCGACATTGGACGCGTCGACGCCGCGCTCGTCCGCGAGCTTCTTGCGCAGGTCGTCGTTGGTGAACGTGAGCATGCCGCAGTCGGTGTGGTGCATGACGGCGAACTCCTCGGTGCCGAGCAGCGTCGACGAGATCACGAGCGAGCGGATGGCGTCATCGGACGCGCGGCCGCCGGCGTTGCGGATCATGTGGGCGTCGCCGATCTCCAGACCGAGCGCGTCCTCGGGATGGATGCGCGCGTCCATGCAGGTGAGGACGGCGACGTGCTGCGCAGGCGGCATCGCCTTGTCGCCGTGGCGGAACTTCTTCACGAACTCCTTGTTGCGCTCGATGAACCGCTGGAACACGCCCATGGGGGCCTCCGATCGCGATAGCCGCTAGTCCTCGAGGTAGTAGTCCATCCCGAGGTGGGTGATCTGCTCTTCGCCCATCATCCAGCGCAACGTGTTCTTGAGCTTGATCTGCTGGATGAACAGGTCGTGCTCGGGGTAGAGCCCGGGCGCCGCCTGCGGTGACTTGAAGTAGAAGCTGAGCCACTCCTGGATGCCGCCGAGGCCGGCCCGTTGCGCCAGATCCATGAAGAGGCACAGGTCGAGGGCCAGTGGCGCGGCGAGGATCGAGTCGCGGCACATGAAGTCGATCTTGAGCTGCATCGGATAGCCGAGCCAGCCGAAGAGGTCGACGTTGTCCCACCCCTCCTTGTTGTCGCCGCGAGGGGGGTAGTAGTTGATCCGGACCTTGTGGTACACGTCGCCGTAGAGCTGCGGGTACCGGTCGGGGTCGAGGATCTGTTCGAGGACGCCGAGCTTCGATTCCTCCTTGGTCCGGAAGCTCTCCGGATCGTCGAGCACCTCGCCGTCGCGGTTCCCGAGGATGTTGGTGGAGTACCAACCCGACAGGCCGAGCATGCGCGCCTTGAGCATCGGCGCGATGACGGTCTTGATGAGTGTCTGGCCGGTCTTGAAGTCCTTTCCCGCGATGGGGACGCCGTGCTCGGCGGCGTACTCGCGCAGGGCGGGGATGTCGACGGTCAGGTTGGGAGCACCGTTGGCGAATGGGATCCCGGCCTGGAGCGCGGCGTACGCGTAGAGCATCGACGGGGCGATCGCCGGGTCGTCCGCGTCGATGGCCTTCTCGAAGGACTCGAGGTCGGCGTGCGCGGCGCCGGGATCGATGTAGATCTCTGTCGAGGCGCACCAGATCATCACGAGCCGGTCGACGAGATGCTCGTTGCGGAAGCTCTCGATGTCGGCCTGAATCGCCTCCAGCATCGCCCGTTTGTGCGTCGTGCCTTTCACGTTGGGGCCGTCCAGGCGCTTGACGTACGCCGGGTCGAACGCTGCCGTCATCGGGCGCACCGCCCGGAGGTCGTTTCCGATTGCCTCGAGGTGCCGGCCGGTGTCGAGCACACCGGCTCGCGACGCCGAGACGTACGCGTCGTCCGGGAACACATCCCACGCACCGAACACGAGGTCGTCGAGCTGTGCCAGCGGCACGAAGTCGCGGATGAGCGGCACCCGATTCTCGGTGCGCGTGCCCAGCCGGATGGTGCCGAGCTGCGTGAGCGAGCCGATCGGTTCGCCCATCCCGCGGCGGGCGAGCTCGACGCCGGCGATGAGCGTGCTCGTGACCGCGCCGAGCCCGACGCACAGGACGCCCAGTTTCCCCGTAGCGGGGGCGGTGGAGGGAGGCTCGGTGGCAGTCATTCCGTGTGATGGGCGCCGCGGACAGGCCGGCCGTGGCGCGGCGGCTCATCGTAGGGCAGAGCAGTCGCGAATCGCTCGGGTCAGGCCTTGCGTTCCCGGGTCTGGAACACCTGGACGTCGAACGTCATCTCATCGGGCGGACCGGGCAGGCCGTTGTCGACACTGGCGAGACCGGGCAACAAGCTCTCGTCCCGAAAACGCTCCCACGACTCCTGCGAGTCGTGTACCACCATCACGAGCCAGCCGTCTTGGCTCTGCCCGGCGAGATGCAGCATCTGACCCTCCGGAAGCGCCTGTCCGCCATCGGGATGAACGACCTTCACCACGTTCTCGTACTGCTCGCGTGTCCCGCCCGGGAATCGATGCACGATTCCGAATGTCGACATCGTGCCGACCTCCTTCACCTCTCCGTATATGTGACGGTCAGATCCGCGGCCATCGGAGGGACCACGAACGTCCACGATTGCCGTATCGGGTATTCGTCGCGCTTGCGTTCCGCCGCCGTTGCGGCTTGAAGCATCGCATCGCGGGGTTCAATCGCGCTCCCGCACGACCCACAGGTGCGCGCGTCGGTTGTGTGGTAATCGTTCAATCGATTCTGCTTTCTCTGATGAGAGGCGGATCCGCCTCTCGGGGGGCGACGCGCGTTGGTCACGCTCAGAACGAACGCCACCACCGCCGCCAGAATGGAACCAACGACTTCCCGCCGTCGGTTCTGGCCCACCGCAGCGACGCGTGCGCCTCTCCGTGAAGGTTGACAGCGCCGATCAGATCTTCAGCGACAGGATCTAGGACAAGGACCGGAGAACTCTCGCCGGATCGTTCGTGGATGGACGGCATCGCCGGCCTCCTGCTTCGAATGCGTTCCGCGGGGTGGGTGCCCGTGGACGCGAATCCCCGATACGGGGAACCACTTGGCGGAGGCCAATCGGTCGGCGGAGTCAGGAACCGGCTGGGTCGGCTCGTCAGCGACCGTCCACCCATCAC
>JALZAA010000325.1 GCA_030948625.1 Actinomycetota bacterium | reverse complement strand
GGGAGCGTCAAGCCCGGCAACATCGCCGACCTCATGGCGATGCCAGAGATCGACGGCGGCCTGGTGGGCGGCGCCTCCCTCGATCCCGACGAGTTCTCACGGGTCGTGCGGTTCCGTGCGTGAGGTGCGTGCTATTTTCGTATGCTCCACGAGAAAGGACCTGTACGCGTGCTAGACGCGATCCTGCTGTTCCTCGACATCGTGTCCGCGGGGCTGCTCATTCTCTTCGTGCTGCTCCACGCCGGGCGCGGCGGCGGCCTCTCCGACATGTTCGGCGGTCAGATGGGTGGCTCGATGGCGGGTTCGACGGTCGTCGAGCGCAACCTCGACCGGATCACCATCGTCACAGCGATCGTGTTCACGTTCTGTACGATCCTCCTGGCCCTCAGGGTGTGAGCGGCGCAGGGCAGGGCGTCTGACGTAGGAGGGTTTCTCGATCGTGCACCGTTGCCAGCGCTTTCGGCGCGGCGTCATTCCCGCACTCACCGTGGTCGTTGTCGCGCTGAACGCGGGCCCGGCTGTCGCACACGAGCCATCGACGCGCTCGTCGCAGGCCGGCGGGTCGGTCACGATCGCCGCCGAGCAGGAGCTCGACTGTGCCGACTGGATCGCGAGCTGCGCCGGCTCCACGTGGGGGACGTGGACATACGGCGTGCACACCCTGCCGCGGCCGTTCGATCAGGCCGGCGGCAAGTACGTGCCCAACGTGCTGCTGAAGGGTGAACCGAAGCTGGAACCCGGCCCGCCGCAGAAGGTCACGTACGAGATCAACGACAAGGCGCAGTGGAGCGACGCGCAGCCCATCACCTCTCATGACTTCACGTACACCTGGCAGCAGATCGTCACCGGTCAGGACATCCTCGACACCTCCGGCTACCAGAACATCGAGTCGATCGACGATTCGAACCCGAAGGTCGCGGTCGTCACGTTCAAGCGCGGCGAAAACTACGCGGCATGGCGAGACCTCTTCGGGGCGCCGTATGGCCTCCTCCCCAGTCATCTCCTCGAGGGCAATGACCGCAGCGCGTTGATGACCGACGGCTACGACTGGTCGGGTGGGCCGTACATCGGGAAGTGGACGAGGGGATCCGACATCACCTTGACCCCGAACCCGAACTGGTACGGCCCGAAGCCCAAGATCCGGACGATCGTCTTCCAGTTCATCACCGAGACGACTGCTCAGGCCGAGGCATTCAAGACCGGCCAGGTCGACGCCGCGTACCCGTCCCCGCAGGCCGAGACGGCTGAGTTGTTCGGCGTGCCGGGCGCCAAGCACTTCGTCAACGCGCGCACCACGAGCCTCGAAGGACTGTTCCTCAACACCGACCGGTTCCCGTTCCAGAGCAAGAAGGTGCGGCAGGCGATCGCGTACTCGCTCAATCGGAACGCGATCGTCAAGAACCTGTTCGGCGCCCTTGGCGTCACGAGGGCATCGCAGAGCCTGAACTTCGACCTCGGGTCGGGCTCGAGCGGCTACTACGTCCCGGCCTTCGACAAGTACACGCGAGATGTGGGCCAGGTCGAGGAGCTCATGAGGAGTGACGGTTGGAAGAAGAACAGCGGCGGCGTCTGGCAGAAGGGCGGCCAGACCGCGAGCTTCACGCTCGCGACCACCAGCGGCGACACGCGGCGTGAGACCACCGAGGACATCCTCCGCAGCCAGTTCGAACGAGCGGGATTCGAGGTGAAGGCGCCGTACGCCAACGAGCCGTCCGACACGCTCTTCGGAGGGACCCTTCCGAACGGGAACTACGACGCCGCCCTCGTGGCGCCCGTCTTCACCTTCGATCCCGGGCTCTGCTTCCTGTTCTGCTCCAAGAACATCCCGACGCAGGCCAACGGGTTCTCGGGCATGAACGTCATGCGTATCTCGAGTGGCGCGCTGGACAAGGCTTGGGCTGACGCCGACAAAGAGCTCGACGTCGACAAGCGCAACGACATGATTCAAAAGGGCCAGCGCGCGGTGGCCGACGAGGTGCCCGCGATCCCGATCGATCCGCTGCCCGACGTCGGCGTCTGGAACGGGAGAAAGCTTCGGGGGCCGATCGGGGACAACCCGACCTACGGGATGTTCTGGAACATCTATCGATGGTCCGCGCAAAGTTGAGGCGAAGTCCCTGGTGCCGCGCCGGGGGAGCGCCAGACTAGGACGAGCCATGGTGAGCTTCGTCGTCCGGCGGCTGCTCTATTCCATACCCGTCATCCTGCTCGCCACGATCGTTGTCTTCGTCTTCGTGCGCGAGACGACCGATCCGACCGCGCGCCTGCGGTCCCGCGGCGACACGGAGGCGGTCGCGCGTGAACGGGCGCGCCTGCACCTCGACGACCCCCTCCCGGTCCAGTACGGGAAATGGCTCAAGGACTTCTCGACGGGGGACTGGGGAAACAGCTCGGTCACGAACAGCAGCGCCACCGAGGCGTTCGGGCGGGCGTTCTGGAACACCTTTCAGCTCGTCGCGTGGGGAATCCTCATCTCGGCGTTGATCGCCGTGGCCATCGGCGTGTATTCGGCGCTCCGGCAGTATTCCGTGCTCGATTACACGTTCACGGGGCTGTCCTTCCTCGGGCTCGCCATGCCGCCCTTCTTCTTCGGGATCCTCGCCATCCAGCTGTTCGTGGCCAACCCGAAGGACTGGTTGGGTCTCGACGAGCCGTTGCTGTACTCGGTCGGGCTGCACGGCGCCGGCGAGTCCGGGTTCAACCTCGATTACCTCCAACATCTCGCCCTGCCCGTGCTGACGCTCTGTGTGGCGATCATCGCCTCATGGAGCCGCTACCAGCGTGCGGCCATGCTCGACGTGATGAATGCCGGTTATGTGCGCACGGCGCGCGCCAAAGGCGTGCCGAGACGTAGGGTCGTGCTGAACCACGCGTTGCGCAACGCCCTGGTGCCGCTCGTCACGGTCATGGCCATCGACATCGGCTACCTGCTCGGTGGCGTGATCATCGTCGAGAAGATCTTCTCGATCGACGGCTTGGGGCGGCTGTTCTTCGACGCCCTGCGAGCAGGGGACGTGAACGTTCTCCTGCCATGGCTGATCGTCAGCGCCGGATTCATCATCGTGTTCAACCTGATCGCAGACGTCGCGTACAGCCTTCTCGATCCACGAGTGAGGCTGACGTGAACCGGGCACCCGGCGACGCACTGCACCCGGACCTGGGATCGCTCGAGGACCTCGGAAGCGGCGAGCCCGCGCAGCCGCTCCCCGCCGCGGGCGTCGCGCAGAGCCAGTGGCAGCTGGTCCGCCGGCGCTTCTTCAAGCACCGGGTGGCGGTCGTCTCGCTCGTCGTGCTCGGCCTGCTGTTCATCGTGTGCGTCCTCCTCGCCGACCTGATCGCGCCGTATCCCGCGAACCCGGACCTCGGCGATCCTGCAGTGCTGGAGGCGGCGCGCGAGCCGCCGTCGACCGAGCACTGGTTGGGCACTGACACAGCGGGACGCGATCAACTGTCGCGGTTGCTCAAAGGCGGTCAGACGTCGCTGCTCATCGGGTTGTCGGTGGCGCTCGTCGCGACCGTGGTCGGCACTGCGATCGGCGCCGTCGCCGGCTTCTACGGGCGCTGGATCGACCAGGTGCTGTCGCGGCTGACCGATCTGGTGCTCGTTGTTCCGGCGATCGCGGTCTTGGCGATTGCGGGCAAGTACCTCGGCGGCGGCAACCCGGCGGTGCTGATCGTGATCCTGTCCGCGCTGTTCTGGACGTATGTCGCACGTGTCGTCCGCGGGCTCGTGCTGACGCTGAAGGAGAAGGAGTTCGTCGAGGCGGCCCGGGCCTCGGGCGCGTCGAACCCGCGGATCGTGCTGCGCCACATCCTGCCGAACATGGTCGGTCCCATCGTGG
>JALZAA010000300.1 GCA_030948625.1 Actinomycetota bacterium | reverse complement strand
CCGTTACCCGTCGCTCCCGTTTGACCCCATCTCGTGGACCAGCGACCCGGCGGCGGGCCTCGGAGGCCCGCCAAGAGCAGCGGATCCGAGAGCGTTCTACGTTGACGTGGTCGCTAGCCGGGCGGCGACCCTCGTGATCGATAACGATGAATTCGCTGTTTCAGCCTTGCAAGGAGCAAGCCCGGGGGCACTGTCACATGCTTCGACGACGATCGAGGTGGTCGACGAGCCGAAGGCGGTCATCGAAGCGAAGGTGGTCGACTCGGCGACAGGCGAACGGACACCGGCACGCGTCCACTTCCGGACCCTCGACGGCCGGTACATCCCGCCGTACGGGCACCGACACGAGGTCAACGACGCGTGGTTCGAGGACTATGGGGCGGACCTGATCCTCGGGGATACCGCGTACGCATACGTCGACGGGAAATTCGAGATTGAGCTCCCTGTCGGGGACGTGCTCGTGGAGGTCGTGAAGGGGTTCGAATACACGCCCACGCGCTCTCGCGTCTCGATCGCTCCGGGCCAGACCCACCTCGCGTTGGAGATCGGACGTGCCGTCGATCTGCGAGCCGCAGGCTGGGTCAGCGCGGACACCCACGTCCATTTCGTGTCACCCGAGACTGCCTGGCTGATGGGCCAGGCAGAAGGCGTCAACGTCGTCAACCTCCTTGCAGCCCAATGGGGCGAGCTCTTCACGAATATCGCCGACTACACCGGCGATCTCTCGAGCGTCAGTCGCCGCGACACACTCGTCTGGGTAGGCACGGAGAACCGACAGCACCTACTCGGCCATCTCAGCCTCCTCGGCAAGCGTGGTTCGATGGCTGAGCCGCTCTCGGCGGCAGGGCCGAACGAGAGCTACCTGGGCGACCCGCTCTGGACGGGGATGGGCGGATGGGCGGACACCTGCCGGGCCGCCGGCGGTCTGTCTGTCATCCCCCATTTCCCGAACCCTGACGGGGAGGTGGCAGCAGAGTGCATCCTCGGCAAGATCGACGGCGTGGAGCTCCGGGACTTCCGGCACGGCATCGACTCGTACGCGGTTCGCACCTGGTATCGATACCTGAACAGTGGAGTTCGAATCCCGGCCATGGGCGGGACCGACAAGATGAGCGCCGGCATGCCCATCGGTGGCGTCCGGACCTACGCGTTCATCGGAGAGCGCGAGCTGACTTTCGAGGCGTGGGCAGACGCGGTCCGCCACGGCCGGACGGTAACCACGAGTGGGCCACTGCTCGAACTCGAGGTGGAGGGACAACCGATCGGCTCGGAGATCCGTCTGCCGACAGGGGGCGGGAAGGTCGACGTGCGCGCAACCGCGTTCTGCCTCCAGGGGATCGGGCACGTCGAGCTGGTCCAAGATGGGATGGTCGTCGCCCGCAAGGAAGCGCCCGAGGGGGCGGTACGCGTGGTCATTGAGACCTCGATCGACGTCAAGCAACCCGGGTGGATCGCAGCCCGGTCCGAAGGGCCGGCGGTCGTCTGGCATTGTTGGCCCGTGCGAATGGCGGCCCACACTTCCCCCGTCTATGTGGCGGTTGGCGACCGCGACCGGCCCCCCATCTCGTCCGGGGACCGTGCCTACTTCGCGACGCTGCTCGAAGGAGGAATGACGTGGCTCGACGAGCTCGGCACGCCAGTCGACGAGCAGCGGCGGAGGCGGATCCGGTCAGCGTTCGAGGAGGCAGCTGAGAGGCTTGCAGATCGCGATCACCGGACCGGGCGGCGAGCGTGACGACGGCAGCACGCCAACGGGTCAGCGCTTCGACTTAGTCAGCTGCCTCGTCGTACTCGATCTCGCCCGCGCGGATCAGATCTCGATACCAGTAACCGCTGTCCTTGATGGTCCTGGTGACACCGCTTGCGAAGTCGCAGTGGACGATGCCGAATCGCTGCGCGTAACCGGCCTGCCACTCGAAGTTGTCGATGAGTGACCAGAGGAAGTAACCGCGAACGTCGACGCCCTCGGAAAGGGCTCGTCCTACCTGGCCGATGTAGCCGTCGAGGTACGCGATGCGTTCAGCGTCGTGGATCCGACCATCCGGACCGGGCTCGGTTGCGTACGAGCACCCGTTCTCCGTGATGTAGAGCGGTATCCCCGGGTAGTCGCGCTGGACGCGAAAGAGCATCCGGTTCATCCCGCCGGGTCGAACCTCCCAGCCGTAGTCCGTGGTCGGGCCGGGTCCTGGAACGAGCCGCGTCCCCTCGGGTGTGTCGTCGGTCGCCTCGACGATGACGCGGAAGTAGTGGTTGAGGCCGATGAAATCGGGCCTCGCCTGCAGCGCATCGAGATCGCTGGTTCGGACGTCCATCAATTCGAGCTGCTCGTCCTGGTCAATGAACGCTCGCGGGTACGAGCCGTGAAGCATCGGGTCGAGGAACCATGCGTTCGTGAGCGCGTGATACCGCTCGGCGGCGGCGATGTCCGCCGGGCCGTCAGATGCCGGGTAGGCGGGCTCCTGGTTCACGACCGTGCCCACAGCCGCGCGATCGCCCTGCGACGCTTGAAGACTTCGGATTCCCATGGCCTGCGCCAGGTTCACCACGTGGGTCGCGCGAAGCCAGCTCGCGCGATCACGGATACCAGGCGCGTGCGACCCCTCGAGGTACCCGAGGGTGGTGAACACCTGGGGCTCGTTGAGCACAGACCAGTAGCGGATCCGATCGCCCAGCGCCCCAGCGACCGCGTCGACGTAATCCCTGAAGGGTCCAAGGATGTCACGGCTCAGCCACCCGCCACGTGCGTGCACCCACTCGGGCATGTCCCAGTGGTACAGCGTCGGGAATGGGTCGATGCCAGCCTCGCCCAGCGCGTCTGCGAGCCGGCGGTAGTGGTCCAGCCCTGCTTGGTTCACCTTCGAGGTTGCGTCTGGAAAGATCCGCGGCCACGCCACGCTGAATCGATACGCAGACACTCCGAGTTGCCGCATGAGGTCAATGTCTTCGCGGTAGCGGTGGTACTGGTCGCACGCGACATCACCGGTCCCGCCTCCGCCGACCATCCCGGGTGCATGACTGAAGCGGTCCCAGATGCTCTGCCCGCGACCATCAGCAGCGACCGCTCCTTCAACCTGATAAGCCGAGGTGGCTACACCCCAGAGGAACCCCTTCGGGAAGATTGCTCGCTTCATTCACTGGCCCTCGTGTCGTCCACATCTACCTGAGCCTCGGCCTGGAGACCGAAGCACGCCGCTCCGATCGTCAACTCAGCACCCACCCGGGCGCGCCGCACCGACTTACCCGCAGGGGCCCGACGAGCAAACCACCACTCGCCGTTGGCATCCTCTTCGCGACAGATCGTCACTTTTGGCTCTGCTGACAGCGGTAGATCATCGTGGGTCGACTGTTTCGCCGACACCGCCCGTCGGCGTCGTCGCCAATCGGCAAGGCGTTGGCATCGATCACGGTGCGATACCAAGAGCCACTGGCCTTCACCGGGCGCCGCTGGGTTGCGTAGTCGATTCCGACGATGCCGAACCGAGGGCCGTAGCCCTGGGACCACTCGAAGTTGTCGAACAGCGACCACGCGAAGTATCCGCGGACGGGGACTCCGGCAGCGATCGCGCGGCCCACGGCTCCGATGTACGCCGCGTGGTACCCGAGTCGATCCTGATCGGCGATCGAGCGACCGCCCATCGGGTCGTCATAGGCTGCACCACTTTCAGTGACGACAAGATCCCTGTCGGGGAAGAGCGCCGCCAACCTCTGGAGGCTTGCCGCGAAGCCTTCAGGATGGACAGCCCAACCGAGGCCTGTGACATCCTTCGTGCGCGGCGGACAGATCGTTGCGTTGAGGAGCTGTTCCATGGGAGTCGGGCCCGCCGGGGGCAGGCGGGCGGGCTGGTACCAAGACCATGCGACGGCCACTTCGACAGCTGCTCCCTGGACAGGACGTCCCGTCGTTGCACTCGCTGTGGACATATGCGTGTTCCTGTGGAACTATAGCCATTGTTGTGGCACTCCGCCCAGCCGCCAGAGGAACCGGATGAGGAAGGCCCAACTACCCACCGAACGCCGGCTGGAGATCTTGGATCTCGTTCGCACCCGACCGGTCGTCCGCGCTGACGAGCTCGCCGATCACTTCGGTGTGTCGGTGGAGACCGTGCGACGTGACCTAGTCGCACTTGAACGTGGGGGTCATACACGCCGGGTCTACGGGGGCGTGACGAAATCCAATGGTGCTGTCGAGGCATCGTACGAGGAGCGGCGCGTCGCGCACGAGCCGCAGAAGGCGGCCATGGCACGCCTGGCCGTGTCACTCATCGAGCCAGGAGACCTTCTGGTCCTTGACGTAGGCACTTCGGTCGCCCGTGTCGCTGCGCAGCTCCCGCCCGACTACCACGGGCTGGTCCTGACGAATTCCTTCACCGCTGCGACGGTGCTCGCCGGCCGCCCGGGTGTCGACGTACTGGCCTCTGGCGGGCGAGTGCGAGCCGGTGACCTTGCGTGCTCGGGGCCTGCGGCCGAAGCGTTCTTCGCGGGGTTCTACGGCGGGAAGGCATTCCTGGGCTCCGGCGGCGTTCACCCGCTCCTGGGTCTCACCGACTACTACCCCGACGAGATCTCAATGCGGCGAGTGATCATCGGCCAGGCAGATGCGTCCTACGTGATGGCCGACTCGTCGAAGCTTGGAAAGGTGGCGCTCGCGAAGGTGTGCGATCTCGATCGGGTGACCGGTGTGATCACCGACGACGGCGTCGACGATAAGCTCGCACAGGAGTTCGAGAGGGTCGGTGTCCGGCTGTTCGTGGCCGAGACGGATCGTGAGCCGCAACGGCCGTGAACGTGCCTCGCGCACAGCGAATCAGTCGCGGCACGTCCTAATCGTGAGGCGTCATAACGGGGCCTCCCTGCGATTCATACGGCCGCCGGACCGCTACCGGTTGTGTCCCCCCCTTTCCCACCGACCTCTGGCGGTCTCGGACACCTGCCCAGAAATCAGTTGCCCGCGTTTCGTGCGTGGGTGGGCCCGATGAGCACCTGACTCTTCCGCGACTGGGGCACCTGACTCGTTCGCAACGATGAGGCGCCACGACCCGCCGGGTACCTCGTGGGGGCGATGATGGTCGGATCAAGCGTCGAGCGTCAGGTGCCCTATCTGCCTCTCTGGGCTTCTCCACGTCAACCTGAAGCGACCGACGGCATGACTACCTCGCGCAAGCACTGCGTACTTGTGAAACAGGCCGGCGAAGACGCACGTGGCAGACCGGCCGCCAGGCATGTCCAGATGTCGTCATCATGGCAATCTGTTCGTCGGATCGATCAAGGAGGGTGACTGCTTGGCGACCTCCACCCGCCTGTTCCTTACAAGAGCTGGTTTCCCATCTGGTGACGCGGCCGACCTCCCCACCTCGACGAAGCGATTCCCGGATGGAGCCCAGTATCGTCTCGAGGTGCCGAGCACGGAGGGTCCGGACAGTCTCAGAGCTGTAATCGAAGAATCGACCCGCCGGTCCGTCGTGGTCCACCGCGTCTCCCAGGGCAGCGGAGTGTTCCTGCAGACAGACGAGG
>JALZAA010000236.1 GCA_030948625.1 Actinomycetota bacterium | reverse complement strand
CGACCATGATCACCACCAACGTCGTCGAAACAACTCCTGTCACCACGACGCCCGGTTCCGGCGGCGGCGGCGGTACGCCGGGTGGCGGCGGCTCGCCGGGTGGCGGCGGTACGCCAGGCGGCGGCGGTGGCACAGCGAGCGGTGGCAGCACAGCGAGCGGTGGTGGCGTGACCATCTCTGGTCCTAGCGCCCCGACGCCGATCCCTGGCGTTCCGAGACTGACTGGCTGAAGCTCGTCGGCAAGCGCGTCCTGAGCAAGAGGGGTAACGAGCATGGGTCGATCACCGATGTGGAGTGCGACCCCGACAGCGGCGATACCGGCTCCGTCCTAGTCGGCGAGGAGCGGATCCCGGCTACCAATCTTCTGGGTGTTGGGTCCTACGCGGCGGTTCTTGCCGGGTCTCACGACGACCGCTGACCCGCCACCCAGACGAGCGGCGGCCGGAAGGGAAGTAGCGGCGGTGTCGGGGTCCAGCCCCGCACGGTGCCCGTCGGCGGCGTGTGGTCACCGGTCTCACCGGGGGAGCTCCTGTGGCACTGGGACGCGCCATAGCCCGCGCACCGAAATCCGCCTCGTCTCACACCTCGAGAGGCACAGAACGGCACGTCGGTCGCTGCCCGCGGTCTCCACAGCGGGCCCTGTCGGAAACGGAGGAGTCTCGAGTTTCCACGCCTACCGCCACCCCTACCGCGACGAACGTCAGCGCACCTGAACGCACGTGAGCGGATGAAGCGATTGTGAATGAGCACGTCAGCGGACGTCTACGAACCTCGGCGAACGTATGTTCCCGGTCTCATAACCCGAAGGTCGCTGATTAAGTCTCGCCTCCGTGACGAACGAGAGAGCGGCGCGCCTCGCGGTCTCCTGAATCATCCGCGGATGAAGGAATCGCAAGTCATATTGCTTCGAGTGGTGACACTCACCTTGCCAAGGTGAGGGTCATGGTCCATCGGAGCTGCGTGACCTCGCCTCGGATGCCTCGCGAACTACGAGCCCCTGCTCAAAAGGCGTTGACCGCCGGACTGCTCGACTCGCGGTCCCGCAATCCGCGAGTCCATGCACCCTGGCGCCGGTGACGCGTTCCCGCGCAGGGCCACGTCGTGTGTCGTTTTCGTTAGCGGCGCTTGGGCGGGCGGCGCCGCTCGTCGGCGCTGGCTATACCTGGAGGGACCCACGAACGGCCTTCGAAGTCTTCCCGGACGTTCGGGTAGCGCTTCGTCGGGCGCGCAACACGGAGGGTCAGCGAAGGCGACACGTTGTGCGAATTCCGGCTCTGATGACCCCCAACGTTGCCGGTCAGGCTACTAGGAAGCTGAACAAGGAGGCTGAAGATGGAACCGCCGCAAGGGCCACCGCTGGCGAACACGATCACCCTCGGCGTGAGGAACGTCGAAGCGCAGCGGGCCTTCTACCTCGCCCTCGGTTGGCCCCTCGTGCTCGACACCGAGGACTTCGTCGTGTTCGAACTGACGGGGGCGCTGCTCGCCCTGTTCCCAGTGGAGAAGTTGGCTGCCGACGCGCACGCGGAGCCAGAAATCGGACGGGGCGGCATCCGGTTCAACATCATCATCACCGTTGACGCCCCCGAAGAAGTCGATGCGCTGGCGGACACCGTTCGCCGGGCGGGTGGGAGGTTCACGAAGCCTCCGACCGACGCCGAGTTCTTCGTCGGTCGCGACGCCTATTTCGCTGATCCGGAGGGCAACTACTGGGAGATCGCGTGCGCGCCGCCCGACAACCCGGTCGTGTCTGCCTCCCGCCGAGCGGCCGGAGTCGAGCAATGAATCGCGGTCTTCCAGCTCGCGAGTCAGTTGGCGTGTCGTAGCCCAGTCGCCGAGGCGAGCCATCCTCGATCCGACCTCAACTCTGCGCCCGACCCGTTCCCCGAGCCCATTTTTCGACATCGGGTCGAAGCCAGAGCCGAACCCGGCCCTTTCCAAATTCGATGACGGGCCGCGGCATATCGGGATACCGCTTCAGGTAACTGGTCACAGTGCTTCGGTGGGACAGCCCAAGCAGCTCGGCGACCATTTGCGAGTCGATTAGGTCCTCGCTGTTAATGCGTGGCGCCATCTTGTGAGCCTAACGATGTTGACTCGGCTCAGCACCTCGTCTAGCCTAACGATTTAGGCACAGAAAGCCCCGGCGGTGCGTGAACACCCCGGGGCGCGGCCGGAACCTGGTTGGAGGTGCCGACGTGGCCAAAGATAAGCGACTCGCCGTTGGGCGCACGAGAGCGAAGAGGAAGGGTCCCACCACAGCGGACTTCTTTGAGGAGTGGTTGCTCTCGATCTCGCATTCGGTGAAGCCGAGCACCCTACGGCGATATCAGGAATACGTCCGGCTCCATGCCACGCCGGCGTTCGGCGAGGTACGCCTTGGCTGTCTCTCGCCTGCTGACCTCGAGCTCCTGTATGCGTCGAAGATCCGCGATGGGCTTTCACCTACGTCAGTGCTGCATCTTCATAGTGCACTTCATCGAGCGCTGGCCCACGCCCAACGGCGCGGTCTAGTTAGGACCAATGTCGCGAAGCTCGTCGATGCGCCGAAGCCTCAACGTCGTGAGATGCAGTCGTTGTCGCCGGAGCAGGCGCGGCGCTTCCTCAGCGTGGTTCGTGAGGATCGCCTCGAAGCTCTGTACGTACTCGCGATAACGACGGGCATGCGCCAAGGAGAGCTGCTTGGCCTTCGCTGGCGTGATGTCGACCTCGAAGGGAGCTCGCTGCGCGTAACGGGCTCCATTCAGTATGTGCGGGGTCAAGGTCTGCGCGTCTCATCGCCGAAGACGCGAAGGTCTCGGCGTCAGGTCATGCTCAGCAGTCTTGCTGTCGACGCGCTGGAGCAACGACGAGATACGCAGAAGGAAGAGCGAGCTCGTGAGAGCGAGAATTGGGTGGACGGAGACTTCGTCTTCACAAGCCGCAACGGAAAACCAATCTACGCAACGAACATCGTCAATCGCGCGTTTCCAAAACTTCTCGGTGATGCGGGGCTGCCGAGGATTCGATTTCACGATCTCCGGCACACGGCAGCAACTTTGCTTCTTGGACAGGGCGTTCATCCCAAGATCGTGAGCGAGATGCTTGGACATACCAGCATTGGAATCACACTTGATCTCTATTCTCACGCGACCCCGACGATTCAGCGGGAAGCGACGGCGGCGTTCGTCCTCCACCGATGACTCGCGAGGTCAGGGACCGGCGATCTGTGTGCGGCACCGGACGTCACGATGGCTCCCGCAGTTCAGAATCGCGGTCTGAGAGATCGCGAGTCTCCACGATCTGATGACGGTGAGGAACACACTGTGCGCACTACGCGGTACAGGTCGCCGGTTATGGCGTCGGGTTGGGGGCTACTTTGCCGGATGTTCCATGCGTTCCGTTGGGCTACGAGCGCCAGTCCGTGGTCGCCCGTGTAGCGCCGCTTGCGAGTTGGGGACGGATGCGAGAAGACGATGAGCTTGCCCGGACGGGTGGAGGAACTGGTGAGCAGGGTTCGATTGGGCGCTGCTGGCGTTTGGTAGTACTCCCGAGGCGCTGATGGGAGAGCGCGTGGCGGCGTATGACGTGATCGTGGTGGGCGCTGGTTCTGCGGGCTCGGTGCTCGCGGCCGGATTGTCGAGCGATCCGAACGTGTCGGTGTTGTTGCTCGAAGCTGGGCCGGATCACAGCGCGGCCGATGCTCCGGCTGGTGTGCGCGCGTTGAACTTCTTCAGTGCGGTGATGGAGCCGGGACGGGTCTGGCTGAACCTTGTCGCGACGCGTACCGCGGTTCAGCCCGAGGCGCTGTATCTGCGGGGGCGTGGCGCGGGTGGGTCGTCGTCGGTGAACGCGATGGCGGCGATCCGCGGAACGGTCGACGACTACGAGCGATGGGCGCACGAGTTCGGCTGTGTGGGCTGGGGATGGGCGGAGATGCTTGCTGCGTTCCTGCGCGTCGAGGACGACGTCGATTACGGCGGTGACGGTTTGCATGGCGAGGGTGGTCCGATTCCGCTCGCGCGCGTGCCGTTGGACGAGCTGCCGCCGCTCGATCAGGCGCTGCGCACAGCGATGAGGGAGCTCGGCTACCCGGTGTGCGACGACTATCACGCCATCGACGCGACAGGCGTGAGCCGAACTGCGCTCACCGTGCGCGCCGGCCGGCGGGTCTCGACGAATGATGCGTACCTCGAGCCGGCCCGGAGGCGGGAGAACCTCGAGGTGCGCGGCGACGTGCTCGTCGATCGGGTACTGGTGGAGGGTCGACGCGCGGGCGGTGTGCGCACGGCGTCCGGCGAGGAGATCGCCGGACGCGACGTGATCGTGAGTGCGGGTGCGATCCATTCGCCGGCGCTCCTGTTGCGATCAGGCATCGGGGTCGACGACGGTCTCCCCGTCGGCGCGAACCTGAAGGATCACGCCGCAACCCCGGGCTTCGAGATCGCGCTGAGGCCTGGTGGACGGATGCCGTCGCCGGACGCGCCGGTGTTCACCTCCGTGTTGCGCTACACCTCGGGGCTGGCGGACGCTGGACCGAACGACATGCAGATGCTGTGGTTCGGTGCCGTCGGCCCGACTGAACAAGCGCTCGCCGGAGGTCGGCTGATCGGTGCAGCCACACGAGTGTTCTCGCAGGGCCACGTCCGCTTGCAGTCCACCGACCCGCAGGTCGACCCCGACGTCGAGTTCCGCCTGCTGTCAGACGATCGCGATCGGACACGGCTGCGCGAGTGCGTGCGGCGCATGATCGAGATCGTGCACCATCCTGCCGTCGCAGCGATCAGCGACGAGGTAGTCGCACTCACGACACCACTCGACGAGCCGCATACCGACGACGCCATCGACGCTTGGCTGAGCGCGACGGCGAACGACTACCTGCACGCCGTCGGGACCTGCCGCATGGGCACCCGCGGCGACCCAGGCGCCGTGGTCGACACCGACTGCCAGGTCATCGGCTACGAACACCTACGCGTATGCGACGCGTCGGTCATGCCCGACCTGCCCAAAGCGAACACCCACCTGACCACCGTCGCCATCGCGCAACGACTTCTCGCGAAGATCCTCGAGTAGCAAGACACACGGCCATGTGCGACTCGCGGGTTGCGGGCTCGACTCGCTCGAGTCCAACGTCGCCGCCGCCGAACTCAAGCTCTGGACGATGACAACTCCCGCCTGACTGCAGCCGCCGATCACTTCAAGCCCCGCAAGGGCCCATCGGCGCTGCCTGGCCTGGCGCGCGCAATCGTCGGCCGTTGACTGCGCGACGGATCGCCGTGTCGGTGGCGACGAATGGTGATCGGGGTCAGGTTGTCGGGTCGGCGTGGTGGGCGCCGGGACGGGCCGCGAGCGAGGTCTTCTGGGTGAACCAGTCGACGTAGCGTCGAAGCCCCTCAGGGAATGGTGTCTTGGCTTCCCAGTGCAGAACGCGTTTTGCCTTCTCGCCCGAGATGACCCGGCCTTCATAGTCGCCGGAGCTGAGCGGACCGCGCTCAATGGTGAACGCGGCGCCGAGCAGGTCCCGGACCTCTTCAGCGATCCGCCGGATGGTGATGGGCTCGGGCCCCTTGAGGTTGAACACCTCGTTCTCGGCTTTGTCGGACAGCGCGGCAAGGTGAGCGTCGGCGAGGTCGTCGACGTACACGTAGTTGCGGAACTGGGAGCCGTCACCATGGACCGTGTTCGTCTCGCCCTCGAGCGCTTTACTCACGAACCGCGGGATCACGAAGTTCTCCGACATGCCCGGGCCGTACACGTCGCCGTAGCGCAAGATCGTGAACGGGGTGCCGTAGAGCTCGCAATAGTTATGCGCGATGAGCTCTTCGGTGATCTTCGACGAGGTGTAGATGTGCCCCGCGCTTGGGAGATGAAACGGAACCTCCTCATCGATCGGCGCGTCGCCGTGCGCGCCGGCGTACACCCACGCCGTGCTGGCCAGCACAGTCCGGCGTACACCGTTGCGCCGGCTGGCCTCGAAGACATTGGCAGCGCCAGCGACGTTCACCTGGACAGCCGAAACCGGACGCGCCAAGGCATCGCTGGCGTCGGAAATACCCGCCAGGTGGAACACCGTGTCGATATCACGCGTCGCGTGGACCATCGCCCCGAGATCCAACACGTCGACGTACCGGTAAGCGACATCCGTTCGCTGCGGGGGACGCATATCGAGCAGGACCACGTCGTAGCCGGCGGCGAGCATCCGACCCGCCACGCAGGATCCGATGAACCCCGAACCCCCGGTAATGCCGACTCGTCCAACCGGTTGACGTACTTGGGTCATGCCACACTCCGCTTCGACTCGGACCCACTATGGACGAAAATGCAACTTCCTCGGCTATGGCACAAACGCTGACGTCCTGTCCTACGACTGCGGTGGAGGCATCGGCGCCACGGTGCCGGACCGATCGACACCAACGTGGACGGTGCAGGAGGGAGCGGAGGTAGCGAACTCCACGCCCTCTCTAGCAAGCGTTGCTGTCGCCGACGCCTACCGCTGAGCGGAGCGCGAAGCAGCCCGCCACGCTTTGTGCACACGCTGTCTAGGGGCAATGGCTGACGTCACCATTCCTGCCGGTGATCGCTGCTTTCTACATCTCCCCGCCGGCGAGGGGATGTAGAACGGGGCGGAGCCGGAGTCGGGATCGTGTCGCTGACAAGCGCGAAGCCGCCGCGGCCGATCTCAATCAGGCCGTCGTACCCGGCGATCGACACGCGCACGTCGGAATCGAACGGTACACCCTCGTGATCGAGCTGCTGCCCGTCATTGTCTGCCACGTAACCCCCGACTCGCCCCAGCCAATCGTCACGGCGGGTGTCCTTGTTCCGGAGCCCTCCGACGCGCGCCCGGACTATTCCTCGGCTCGAGTCGACGCCTCGGACCCACGTGTTCTCGCTACTGGCCCGCGAGGTAGACGGCGAGTCCGCCGGCGATTGCGGTCGCGGCTTGTTGGCGGAAGCCGTCGCCCTTGAGGAGTGCTGCGTCGGTGTCGTTGCGCATGTTCCCCGTTTCGATGAAGACCTTCGGGACCTTGGAGAGGTTTAGGCCGCCGAGGTCGGTCCGTTCAGAGAGGCCGTCGCCGTTGCCGATGTAGGTGGCGAAGGGAACTCCGCTTCCGGCCTGGTAGGCGGCGCGCACGTCGAGGGCGAGGCGTTTGGAGTTTGCGGCGATCCCGTCGGTGAGCCCGGGGATGCTGGGCGGATAGATGACGTGAAAGCCGCGTCCGTCGGGGGGACCGCCGTCGGCGTGTATGGAGACGCCAACGTCAGCGTGTGCGTCGTTGCCGATTGCGGCGCGCTGGTTGATGCACGGACCCCAGCCGCTGTTGTCGGTGTGGGTCAGGACGACGTTTGCCCCGGCTTGGCGCAGCAGGTCGGCGAGCCGAAGGGAGACATCGAGGTTGTACTCGGCTTCGGTGTAGCCGTCATTGGTCGACGCGCCGACGGTGTCGCAGGCACGCGTCTGGGTGCCGATGTCGACCGGATGGTTGATCTCGTTGGCGTGCTGAGCGTTCCTGCCGTTGTGCCCGGGATCGATGACGAGGGTCCTCCCATTGACGGCTGTGAGTCCAGCTGCCCCCGGAGATGGTTGCGTCGTCGGTATCGAAGCGGCCGAAGTCGACGAGGGTGCGACCGTGGTCGAGCCCTTCGTCGAGACGTTTCGACGTGACGCGGTGGTGTTACTGCCCGAGATGATCAGCGCCGCTCCAATGCCTCCCGCCACGAACAGGCAGACAACCGCGGTCACGATCGCTAGCAGCAACCTCCTGCGGAGTTTGGCTTGTCGACGCGCGTGGCGGCTCTCGACCACCGTTACCCCTGACCTGGACGTTCACTGCGGTCTCAGGTATCGGTTACACGTTAAGGGCTCAGAAGTTACATTCCCCACACGGCGTCGATGGTCTCTACGCGGAGGCGGAAGCCCTTCTTTGACAGGATGAACTCGGATGTCACGCGATGACAAACACCCCCATGGAATATCGGTCAACTGCTGCTGGGATAGGAGATAAGGCATGGAGCTGCATGGGCGCGTCGCTCACTCAAGGGATCGTCAGCTGTCTCGTGCCATCCCGGATTCGGCGAGACGACCTCCCGCAAGTCGAGTCACATGGGGACATATGACGACCGTTGACGTTGAGGAAGACGCCGAGCTCGTGAGCCAAACCCCGAAAGGTTGGGACGTAGGTGAGACAGGAACAACGGATGCCTGACACTGAAGCGAAAGATCGCTCGGGCGAGCGTGAGTTGCGTTTGGCGTTGGTGTGTTACGGCGGCGTATCGCTGGCCATCTACATGCACGGGATTACTAAAGAGGTGCAGAAGCTGGTCTCGGCTTCCGCTGCGTTTGAAGCGGACTCGTCCCAGAATCCGTTCGATACTTGTGATAGTTCTCATGGCTACTGGAATGTGCTGTCGCATCTGGGAACCGGCGATGTAGATACGGCGTCAGCGCAGTCGGGGGTGACGCTGCGCGTCGTGGTCGACATCATCTCGGGCACGTCGGCGGGGGGAATCAACGGGGTATGCCTCGCGAAGGCACTGGCTGGCAACCACTCTCAGGATTCGCTTCGTGACCTTTGGCTGGAACGTGGGGATATAGGCCAGCTGCTTCGCGGTTGGCGTCGCTTGCCTGTCGGAATGAGAGCTCTTTGGCTTGGTCTCTCGAACCCGCTGAAGATAAAGCCTCTGCTGCGCGGGGACGACATGTGCCGATGGTTACACGTGGCCTTGTGCGATATGGATCGCGAGCATGTCTTGCCGGGGGTTACGTCACTCGTTCCGTCTGATCATGAGTTGCAGCTCTTCGTCCCCATCACCGACTTTCATGGCTATGAACGTGACATTCCGATCTACGACCCTCGCTTCGTCCGTGACCGCACGCACCGTCACGTCATGAAGTTCCGCCATCGAGTGCCCGGCGGCAGTGACTTCGGGTCCGAGTACAACCACGTCCTGGCCTTCAGCGCCCGGGCAACCTCGTCGTTCCCCGGGGCCTTCCCGCCGATCAGCTTCGACGGCTACAACCAAGCATTTGATACGCCAGTCAACCTCTCGACGCTGGCGTCCCGCTTCTTTCCACTGCAGGCGCTCGCCGATGCCCCTCCTCAATACACACAGTTCATCGACGGAGGCGTGCTCGATAACTTCCCCTTCCAGTCAGCCATCGATGCCATCACCGCCAAACCAGCAGCGACGGAAGTCGACCGGCGCTTGGTCTTCATCGAACCTGATCCCGGTCCGCTCCGCGCTGGTCCCCCGGGCGGGAAGCCGCCGGGACTATGGCGGACAGTATTCGCGGCCTACGCCGCAATCCCGCGACACGAGCCCATCCTCGATGATCTCCTTCGGCTTCGCACGCGCAATGAGATCGTGCAGCGTCTGAGGGACGTGATCGAGACAAACTTCACGGGCATCAGTGACGACGTGACTCCCATACTCCAACGCGAGCTCGGTGTCGTGCCAGAACGCCCGACGCCCGGCGAGCTCGTCGCGCTCCGCCAGCGCATTGAGGACCGCGCCGCCGCCGCTGCCGGCTTTGGATACGACACGTACATGCGGCTACGCGTGCGCACCGTTATCGACGACTTCGCGGCCGCCATTGCCGACGTTCTCAATTACCCATCCGGCTCCTACCAGCGAGCGTTCATCACTGCAGTGCTGCGTCGGCAGGTGGGCGCCGAGAGGCTTTTGGACCAGGAGCCCAATGACACCCGCCGCGCGGCCCAACGCGACTTCCTGACCAAGCTCGACCGTGCCTATCACGAACGGCGGATCCGCTTCCTGATCGCGGCGATGAATTGGTGGTACCGCGACGCCGGGACTCCTGGCTTCCCCCCGCGGACTGATCTCAACGCCGGCAAGAAGCAATTGTACGACCACATTGACGCCCTGCACGACGTCGTGACCAACCTCGCCCAAGACCCCACAATCATGTCGTCCGTGCGAGAAGTGTTCTCGCGAGACCAGATCACGGACTTAACGGACGATGACGAGATCGCCCTCAACGACTTCTTTGCCCGCCATGCAAACACGCTCGGCGTCCTGCGTGGCGCCGTCGAGAACAGCACTGGCGGCGCCCTGACGCGCTTGGAGCAGCAACTCCACACCGACTTACTCGGTTTCATGAGCGAAGGATCTAGCCCCGAAGTGCGGGGCGCGCTGCTTTGTCGTTACCTAGGGTTTCCTTTCTGGGACATCCTCGTCTACCCGCTCCAGGCGCTCAGCGGTTTGGGGGAACAGGACCATGTTGAGGTCTACCGCATGAGCCCACGCGACGTGACTCTCCTGTGTCCCACCACCGCGTCGCAACGTACGCAATGGCAGCAGCGCAAGCTCCAGGGGATGACCATGTTCCACTTCGGAGCATTCTTCGACCGTCCCGGTCGCGAGTGCGACTACCTATGGGGGCGTCTCGACGCCGCCGAGCGCCTCGTCAAACTGCTACTGGATGCGGGTACCGATCCAGCGTTCCGCGCCGATACCCCCGGTCGCTCACCATCCGTCGTCGCGCCCGGCGCCCTGGCTGCCGAATGCACGCCACTCTTCCACGCGATTCTCGACGACGAACGCAACGCGCTCCCGCACGCAGCAGACCTGATCGCGCAGCTAGAACCCCTCGTCTCGGCCCTGTCCGCGTCCTGATGTCGAGTGATCCGAGAGCCGGCTGCGGCTACGAGTTCTCCCGGCAGTGCCGCCGAGCTTGTCAGCTTGCCGAGGAGCAGGGCGGTGCCCGGAGGGCGGCCCGCTCATGAAGACCGACGCCCTCCTACTCGGCCTGCTTGCGCTTGGCCTTGGCCCCGCTAGACAAATTGTCGAACAGCTCGTGGAAGAATCCCGAACCGCCGCCGATGGCCAGCCCGGTAATGACCTGGCCAGCTATCCCCTGAAGACGAGTGCCTGTTGTGGCTCCCAGGGCTTGACCCACGGCATCGATCTGCCAAATGAGTGCTGCGGCAACCCCAGCCCGAGTGGCACGACGTTCCAAAGCCACTTGGGGAGGGTGTCGCCGAGGTCGATGGCATTGCGAAAGAGATCGGTGATCTTCGTCACGGCTGCAGCCAGAAAAGCCGCACCGGCTGTGAGAAGTGCGGTATTCATGTTGCTCGCGTTACGCACGTGTCCCCCCTAGCTCGAACACGACGACAGTTCGTACGGGTTGCTTTGCCAGCACTGGGTTACATCAACCGGGCGCGCAGGCGATGATGCCGGGATCATTGTTCAATTGCCTTTTAGACGTGGCGCTATGTCTGGGAGCGAGAGTGCTCCTCAAGGCGCTGCGTGTCGAGGACCCATCGGTCCCTGCATCGTGGGAACCGATCGTCGGCAGGTAGAGGCCACCAATGTGGCGGGGGGTCGATCTCGGCGCTACTCCGCATTTGCCACGAGATCCAGGTCAAGCACCGACCGGATGACGTTTCGCAACGTAGAAGTCACGCGTCATCGACTCGGCTCGGATGGTGGAGGACTCGCGGTGTGGTTGACCGTGGGTCAAGCCCCGGTAACACGGCGTCGTAACGTCCAGTCCTTCTGGACCGTCCGATCGGGCGCGTTCGGTTCCACTAGGGCGCGGGCGGCTAGGCCGGCGTCAGTCGCCTGCCGAATGATGCGCGCGCAGGCGCGGGGTCGCTCGGTGAGCCACCACCCGGCGATCAACGGGACTGGTTGGCCTCGCGGACCAGAGAGACCCAAGCGACCACGTCCCAGAGCTGCTCGATCGACTGGAACTCCAGAGTGCGGAGGGCGAGGATGCCGGCCACGCTTCTCTGGGCCGACAGCTCGTCGGGGTACTCGATCACCGACACCAGATTCGACTGGCTCGGCGAGAAGCCTACGGTGAGGACGTTGCCGCCGTGCTTACCGATGACGTCGTAGATGGCGGCGGTCTGGGCATCGTTCTGCTCGTCAGTGATGTCCTGCCAAGCCTCGAGGACTGGTGTGGTGCGGGACAGTTGGGTGTAGGCCATGTCTATCTCTCCTTGGTTGTTCGACGAAGATGCGGATCGATCTTGAGGCGGCACCAGGGCCATGTTGACCTGGAGAAAGGTCCCTGTGCCTAACGGCGCCGCGTCGGCGGCAACAAGGCGCCGATGAACCAGAACAGAGGCAGGAACAGGCCCAGGATGAACATGACCCAGTGGCCCTTCCTGAGCGAGATGATCCCAAGGGTGATCAACAAGACGACGTACAGGACGCCCAGCAGTCCACCGATCAAGGTCGTGGATGCGGCTAAGGACACAAGCTTCTCCCTGTGCACGTGATCGACTGCTTCATCGACTGACAGACAGCATCGGCGCTACGAGCGTCGTGCGCAACGAGGACCGCGGTATCATCCTTCTAGGATGAACCCTACGGTTCACTCGCTTTGTGCGTTCATCTTGACGCGCTAAGCGATAAGGCGTCGGAACAAAACGAGTGCCAGCCGTTAGTCGATCGGAGCGCAGAACCGATCTGAGGGCTCATCGAACGAACCAGCCTGATCCGAGTGCATGCTTCACGGGTCCCGACCCGGCGCGGAGTACTCGCGATGCGCCGAACCTGAAGTCGTCGGCGACTCGCGATCCGGCAGGTCGCTAGTCATCACGATTCCTGTGCGTACTCGCCCAGGCGTCCTCGATGACGTCTCCCGCACCTGAGCAGATCGGTCGACGTCGTGATCATTTTGCCGGTCCGACATTGCATTTCGAGCTGAGTCGCGATGCCGCCGAACGGGCGGCGCTAGCGTCCGAGATATGGCGAGCGAGGTGCGCGGCGTCATCGCACCGGGCAAGGGGCAGCCGGTGCGCATCGAGACCGTCACCGTGCCCGATCCCGGCCCCGGCGAGGCGCTCGTCTCGGTGCAGGCGTGCGGCGTGTGCCACACCGACCTCCACTACCGCGAGGGCGGGATCGGCGACGACTTCCCGTACCTGCTCGGCCACGAGGCAGCGGGAATCGTCGACGCGGTCGGTCCGGACGTCAGTGCGGTCGCGCCGGGCGACTTCGTCGTCCTCAACTGGCGTGCCGTCTGCGGCGAGTGCCGCGCGTGCCGTCGGGGCAAGCCGTGGTACTGCTTCGCGACGCACAACGCGACGCAGCCCATGACACTCGGCGACGGGACGGAGCTTTCGCCGGCTCTGGGCATCGGGGCGTTCGCCGAGAAGACACTGGTCGCCGCCGGGCAAGCGACGAAGGTCAATCCGTCGGCTCGCCCCGAGGCCGCCGGCCTCCTCGGCTGCGGGGTGATGGCGGGCTTCGGCGCGGCGGTGAACACGGGTGGGGTGCAGCGCGACGACACGGTGGCGGTGTTCGGCTGCGGTGGCGTCGGTGACGCCGCGATCGCGGGGGCGAGCCTCGTCGGTGCTCGCGCCATCATCGCAGTCGACGTCGATCCTCGGAAGCTCGAGTGGGCGCGCGAGTTCGGCGCGACGCACACGGCGGACGCGTCGAAGGAAGACCCGGTGGAGCGCATCCGTCAGCTCACGGACGGCAACGGTGCAGATATCTGCATCGAAGCTGTCGGCCGGCCCGAAGTGCTCCAGCAGGCGTTCTATGCGCGCGACCTTGCGGGGACGGTCGTGCAGGTCGGCGTCCCCACCCCGGACATGGCGCTGCCCGATATCCCGATGGTCGACTTCTTCGGCCGCGGCGGTGCCCTGAAGCCGTCGTGGTACGGCGACTGCCTGCCGAGCCGTGACTTCCCATTGCTCGTCGACCTGTACCTCCAAGGCCGGTTCAACCTCGATGGGTTCGTCTCGGAGACGATCGGCCTCGACGAGGTGGAAGACGCCTTCCACAAGATGGAGCGGGGCGAGGTGCTGCGTTCCGTCGTGGTCTTCTCGCGAGGCTGATGATCGAGCACGTCACGACGGCCGGCGTCTTCTCGCTCGACGGCGAGGACTTCGACGTCGAGAACAACATCTGGCTCATCGGTGACGATCACGAGGTCCTCGTCGTCGATGCGGCGCACGATGCCGCGCCAATCGCCGCTGCCGTGGGGGATCGATCGGTCCGGGCGATCCTGTGCACGCACGGGCACAACGATCACATCAATGCCGCCGACGAGTTGTCACGTGCGACCGGCGGCGCGCCCGTCCTCCTGCACGCCGACGACGAGATGCTGTGGGACACGGTCTATCCCGATCGGAAGCCCGACGGCGCGGTGCGCGACGGCGGCGAGCTCGAGGTCGCGGGGGAGCGCCTCCGCATCCTGCACACGCCGGGTCACAGTCCTGGCGGAGTCTGTCTCCTCGGCCCTGACGGGCACGTGTTCGGCGGCGACACGCTCTTCAACGGTGGGCCCGGCGGGACCGGCCGCTCGTACTCCGACTTCCCGACGATCATCGAGTCGATTCGCGATCGCCTGCTCGTGCTCGCCGGCGACACGGTCGTGCACACCGGCCATGGAGAATCCACGACCATCGGCGCAGAGGCACCGCACCTCGACGAGTGGATCGCGCGCGGGCATTGACGAGGCCTGCGAGTCGCGCCCACCGGCCTCAGGCCTGTCGCGCGCCCGGCTTGCCCGACTCGACCACCCAGGACGTGCCCGCGGTCGGCTCGGCCTGCGGCTGCTGGATTGTGGTGACGTAGCGGAAGTCGGCCCGGAGCTGGGATCGCGTGACATCGCACCGCAGGTAGCCCTTGCTGATGATGTCGTACAAGTGGATGTGCGGGTTGCGCAGCGCGCCGTCGACGAACTCGGGGGCCAGGTTCTCGGGCGACGTGACCGGCGGTGCGACGAACTCTGTGCCGACGGCGGGGGAGCCGTCCTTCTGGTAGTCGGTGCGCAGGTCGTCGACCGAGCTCGTGTGAGTGTCGCCGCCGAACGTCACGAAGTTCTTGACCCGGGCCTTTTCGACGTGACCCAGTAGCCGATTGCGCGCGGCCACGTACCCGTCCCACGTGTCGGCGCTGTAGCCGTTCGAGTCGTCTTCTGGCGTCAGGTCGACCGCGGCCATCTGTGTCTGTTGCGCGAGGACGTTCCACCGCGCGTCGGACCGGTCGAGGGTGCGCAGCAGCCACCGTTCCTGCTCCTTGCCCAAGATCGTCGCCTTCGGATCGAGCGCGGCCGGCGTGAGCGGCCCGCCGCCCGAGCCTTGGACGCCTGCGATCGGCAGCGGAGTGCGGTACTGGCGATCGTCGACGACCGGCATCGTGATCAGGTCCCCGAATTGGAACGACCGGTAGATGCGCATCGAGCCGTCGGCGCCGGGCGGCTTCGCCCGGACCGGCACGTTCTCCCACCACGCGCGGTACGCAGCGGCGCGTTTGGCGGCGAACTTCGACACCGCGTCGGGGTCGCGGGCGATGCCGAGGGCGCCGGGCTGCAGCCCGGCGTAGTTGTCCTCGACCTCATGGTCGTCCCACGTGAGGATCCACGGCGCCGCCGCGTGCGCGGCCTGGAGCTGCGGGTCCACGTGGTGCACTGCGTAGTGCTGACGGAACTCGTCGAGCGTCGCCGCCGGCGGCAGGCCGTGCGAGCGCACGCTGCCGAGGGGCAGCTCATAGATGTAGTCGCCGAGGAACACGACGAAGGCGACGTCGTCGCGGCTCAGCTGCTCGTACGCGGTGTA
>JALZAA010000232.1 GCA_030948625.1 Actinomycetota bacterium | reverse complement strand
TCGATCTCCATCCGCGGCGGCACGGACGAGATCCAGCGCAACATCGTCGGCGAGCGCGTGCTGGGCCTCCCGCCTGAGCCACGCGCCGACGTCGAGGTGCCGTTCTCGGATCTCCCGCGCACGCCCCGCCGGTCGGGCCGGTGAGCACACGATGAACGACCCGGGGCCTGTGGTCGCGCTGCACGAGCTGACCAAGCACGGATCCCCCACCGACCCGTCGCGTCTGGTGAGCTTCCGGCCCCTCGACCCGTCGAACCGCCCCGCGCCCTTCAAGCGGTATGTCGGGCTCGAGACCACGCCTCTGCCCCGCGAGGTCGGCGAGTCGGGCGCCCGGGCGGCGGACGTGCTGTCAGGACGGCGCGCCGCGGGCGCGCCGGGCTCCCTCGACGCCACGGCGCTGGCGCGACTCCTGTTCTTCACGGGCGGGGTGACGCGCACGAGCGGGTCGTCGGCGTTCGAGGAACGCACGTACTTCCGCGCCGCCATGTCCGCCGGCAACCTGCATCCCGTCGAGGTCTACGTAGCGTGCTCCGGCGTCGACGGCGTCGCCGACGGTGTGCACCACTTCGCACCGCTCGAGTTCGGCCTGACGACATTGCGCGAAGGCCGCGTCGGGCCGGGCCCGCATTGCACACTCGTCTTCACCGGCATCCCGTGGCGGACGGCGTGGAAGTACGGCGAGCGCGGGTTCCGCCATTTGTACTGGGACTCGGGCACGATGCTCGCCAACCTGCTGGCCGAGGCGGACGCGCACGCGCTCGACGCTCGGGTTGCGGCGGGCTTCGTCGACGATGACATCGCCCGGCTCGTCGGTGTCGACGGCGTGACCGAGTTCCCGCTCGTGCTCGTCGCGATCGGCGACGCTGACGTCGTCGACGTGCCGCCCGATCTCGCGCCCCTCGACCTCGAGGTCGAACCGATCTCGCCGCACCCGATCACGTTCCCCTTGATCACGGAGGCGCAGGGAGCCGGCGCGCTGCCCCACGCCGACGCCGTGACGGCATGGCGCACGCGCGCCGCCGACGGCGCTCCGATGCGTCGGGTGATCGACCCGCCCCGGGAGGCGACCGACGAGTCGATCGAGCAGGTGATCCTGCGGCGCGGCTCGACCCGCATGATGCGCCCGGAGACGGCGCCACGGGCCCTCCTCGACTGGGGCATGGCCGCGGCCGCGAGGCCGGTACCCGCCGACTTCGTTCGCGACGGGACGACGCTGCTCGAACACGATCTCGCCGTGCACGGCATCGACGGCGTCGAGCCGGGCGCATATCGCTGGCGTGACGGCGACCTCGAGCTCGTCCGGTCGGGTCAGTTCCGACCGCTCACCCAGCAGCTGACCCTCGACCAGCCGCTCGGCGGCGACTCGGCGTACACCGCCTTCCACTGCGCCGACCTCGATGCGGTGCTCGGCGCGCTCGGTGCGCGTGGCTACCGCGTGGCCCAGCTCGAAGGCGGCATCGCCGGCGGTCGTCTCTCGCTCGCGGCGTTCACCCTCCAGTGCGGCGCGACCGGGCTCACGTTCTTGGACGAGCCGGTCCGGCGGTTCTTCGCGACGAATGCGTCGTGCATGCTCGTGACCGCGGTCGGAATCCCCGCCTACCGGAACGCGCCCGGCGGGCAGCCCGGCGCCGCCACCGAGCTCCGGCACTTCGGCGACCTGATGCAGCGCCTCTCGATGCAGTTGCACCGCGGTAGGCGCTGAACAGCGAAACGATTGGTACCCTCGCGGCGCGGACCGTGCTAAGCGGGGAGCCCGTGGTGCCCTGTACCCCCAATCCACGTACGGGGGGCTGAATTCCCGCCCGAGGCCCGGGACGTCGCACGGCAGCGGCTCGTTGGTGACGTTGAGGGTCGGGTCCTGCGCAATGGGATCTCGCGAACCGAGTCAGGTCCGGAAGGAAGCAGCTCTCAGCGAGCCCTCCCTTGTGCCGCAGGAGTGCCTGACCTGAGCCACCGCGAGCAAGCGCGCCGTGCGGCGACGGGGTCGACGGCGGGTGCACGGTCCGCTTTTTTCGGAGGGATGCGAGAGCGGCCGAATCGGCACGCTTGGAAAGCGTGTGTGGGGCAACTCACCGTGGGTTCGAATCCCACTCCCTCCGCCACGCGATGTTCTCCCTGGTCAGCGTGCCTTCTGTCGGGACGCGTCGGCGGCGTGACACCCACCTGACACAGCGAATCAGCTGGCGCGAAGCGCGTGAGCGGCGCGACCGACTGCGTCGAGTCGCTGCGTCACGTCCTCCTCGAGCTCCGGGAAGAGGTGCCCGTAGGTGTCGAGCGTCACCTGAATCGAGGAGTGGCCGAGGCGGCGCAAGGCTGACTCTTGGGGGCGACGTAACCGGGGTGGACCAACTTCGTCGAGCAGGCGGGCGATGACAGGATCTTGCGTCGCTAGCTTCCGTGCTGCCTCCGCGTGGGACACGCGACGACGACGCGGTGCTGGGGGTTTGGGTGGGACCCGTTTGGCATCGCGCGCCGGTGAAGCTTGCGAGCGTGACCGTGTCATGATCGGACTCGCGCGTTCGCGAGGTCGACCCGGTCGCCGCGTATGGGGACGCCTTCGTGGCGTAGTCGTTGGAGCTGGTCGGTCCCCATGGGAACGCTGCCATCGGCGCGTACGACGCGGTGCCAGGGAATGTCGTCAGGTGCAGTGGCGAGCACGTGCCCGACGAGACGCGGCGCTCGAGGTTCGATGTCGCCGTAGGTCTGGACGAAGCCTTCAGGAATGGCACGCACCCGGGCGAGGATGCGGGATGCGCGAGCGTCCGCGCTCGAGCGGCGATTTTGGGTGCTCATGGCATCCTCCCAACTTCTGGGCGGCTTAGGGAGCGATGACGAGCTCTGAGATGAGGCCGCCACTGAGTCGGAACCGGTAACGAAGATCCACGACACCGCCGGGAAAGTCGCCTTCGAGATGGTTGACGACAAGCCAGGTCTTGGCTTCGAGCGCATCGGCGGTGACGAGAGTCCGCGTGTAGGTGAACTCGGTGGCTGCAGTCCTCAGCCAGTGTCGGATGTCGTCGGTGCCCTTGTGTTCGTGTTCTTCATCGATGACCCGCGCGTCCGGCGTGAAGGTGGCCAGCGCGGTCTCGGTGTCGTGACGATCGTGTGCATCCTGATACCGGCGGATGACGTCGGGCAGGTCGATAGTTGCGTCGTCGGAGCTTGCGGTGTTGTCCATGTGTCCTCTTCAGGGTCGTGCTGGTCTCAGGGGTCGGATGCGGGGCGTCGTCTAGATCGTTCTCACGGTGCCGCCGTCGATGATGTGCTCGGCTCCGGTGATGGCCGACGCGCGGTCACTCACGTGTCCGATCCGCCCAGAACGTGCACCAGGATGTCGAGACCGCCCGCAGCCGACACCCGGGCGACGACATTCGAGGTGCCCTCGACGGTGGTGAGATCCGCCGCGATGAACCGCCCGGAATCAGGGTGCTGGTCGGGCTGGGACCGCGCCGTGGTCCACACCATCACTCCTTCTTGACGGAACCGGCGAGCGATGGCAGCCCCGGCCCCCTGGGTGCTGGCGGTCACGAGCGCTCGCCGCCCGTTCACGACACCGGCGCTGGTCGTTTCCATCAACCCTCCTTCGACCTGACTAACTGCTAGAATAGCACTTAGTCACTTCGAAGCTAGCAGTAACTGGAGACGAGAGCGCGATGGCCGGCAAGATCAGGCTCGAAGACCGGGAATGTCCGCTGTCCGCCACGCTCGGCCTCGTCGGTGAGTGGTGGACGCTGCTGATCCTCCACGATGCCTTCGATGGCTACACCCGTTTCGATCAGTTCCGAGAGAACCTCGGCATCTCGTCGAGCCTGCTCACCAGTCGCCTCAAGCAGCTGGTCACGAACGGGCTGCTCGAACGGCGCCAGTACCAGCCGAACCCACCGCGCTACGAGTACGTACTCACCGAGCTTGGTTGCTCCCTCCGACCGGTCCTCGTCGCCATGGCGGCCTGGGGCAACGCCCGTTTAGCCCCCGAACAGCGCAGCATGGTGCTGATAGATGCCGAGACCGGCGTCGAAGCCGAACCAGTCGTGGTCGACCGCGCCACCGGCCGGCGCGTCGATGGCCCCGACTTCGTGTTCACGGCAGGGCCAGCCGCAAGCAAACCATTTGTCGACCGGTACCAACAACACGTACAACGCGTCGACGATTCGCATCGAAGACGAGACATTGAGTGAGGCGCGGGGCTCACCAGGTCCAGCCTCGCCCGACACGCCCGCTCGTCTGACCTGCGCAGACGCGGGATGGGCGCGCCATCACGGACCACGCGGAGTGCGCTCCCTCGAACCGTGGGTTCGAATCCCACTCCCTCCGCGCCGCGTCACCGGCCGTACGCTGCCGTTCGTGGACGGCGGGCAACTCGACGAGCTGATGGGCGTCGCGCTCGAGGAGGCGCGCGCCGCAGCGGAGCACGGCGACGTCCCGATCGGTGCGGTCGTCGCGCGCGTCGACACCGGCGACGTTCTCGCCCGCCGGCACAACGAACGCGAGCGCGCCGCCGACCCGACGGCCCACGCCGAGATCCTCGCGCTGCGCGACGCCGCGCACGCCGTCGGCTCCTGGCGCCTCGACGGCTGCGCACTCGTCGTGACGCTCGAGCCGTGCACGATGTGCGCCGGCGCCGTCGTGGCGTCGCGGCTCGACCTCGTGGCGTTCGGTACCGCCGACCCGAAGGGCGGTGCGCTCGGCAGCCTCTACAACTTGGCCGCCGACCCCCGGCTTAACCACGAAGCCACCGTCGTCGACGGCGTGCGCGCCGCCGAGTGCGCGGAGCTGCTCACCGAGTTCTTCGCGCAGCGCCGCTGACTGCGCGCGTCGTCACACCGGGTCGACGATCTCCTCGCTCGTCAGGCGCGTGACCGGGGCCTCGAGCACCTGCCCGTGACGGCGCAACTCGTCGAGCGCGGGAACCGGCTCCGGATCGGCGAAGACGCGCTCGTCGCGGTAGTCGGCCGGCCGTCCCGTCGCGTCGACCGCCCACCACGACGCCTCGAGCGCGATGCCGTTCGGGTCGGTGAAGTACACGGAACGCACGAAGCCGTGGTCGACCACCTCGGTGCACTCGCACCCGGCCTCGAGCAGCCGCGCGCGTAAGTCGAGCAGCCCGCGCTCGTCGGGCAGGTTGAACGAGAGATGGTCGAACTGGATCGGCTGCGTCGGCGGGGCGCCGGCGGGCTTGGCGAAGGTGCCGATGCCCGTGATCTCGAAGAACGCCACCGTGTTCTCGGGGCCGATCTCGAAGAAGTAGTGGCGCATCGGGCCCGCCCGCGTCGTGGCGACCAAGCGCATGCCGAGCACGCCGGCGTAGAACCGGACCGTCGCGTCCATGTCGGGGGTGACGAGCGCGAGGTGGTTGATCCCCCGCCACCGGGGGGTCTCTGACGCGGAGAGCATGGCGTCTCCTTTCGGGAGGGGTGTCAAAGGGGTCTCGTTAGAATGCTCGGCCGGAGGGATGCGAGAGCGGCCGAATCGGATGGTCTCGAAAACCATTGTGCCTTCGGGCACCGTGGGTTCAAATCCCACTCCCTCCGCCAAGCGGGGGAAACCGCCTAGGATCTGCCCTTCAGCGCCTGCGGGCAGAGGGCCGACCTGACAGCGGCAAGTGCTCTCGACGTAAGGTATGGCGGATGGCAATCGCAATCCTCCTCGGAGTCCTGCTCCTCGTCGGCGCGGGGCTGGTGATCGCGCTCAAGATCGCCGCCGCGGCGCGGCGAGAGCTGGAGAACCTCGAAGGCGAGTTCGCTGAGGCCCGCGGCGGCCTTGCGCTCGACTCCGATTCGGATCCGGCGCCGTGGTCGTCCGTCGACCTCGAGATCCTGCGCGACGACGTCATCGTGGTCGAGGGCGTCGACCCGTTCGACACGCTGACCGACATGATCTCGCCCGCCGCCTGGCAGGCCGCGCAGGAATCGAACGGCTCGGACCACGCGGCGGAAGCCTGGGACGACTCCGACGACGCAGACGACTTGGAGCACGCGGCGGCGAGCTGGCTGGCGTCGCAGGAGCCCCACGGCTCGGAGCACGCGGCGGCCGCGTGGGACGACTCCGAGGAATCAGACGACTTGGAGCACGCCGCAGCGAGCTGGTTGGCCTCACGCGAATCGAACGGCTCGGAGTACACGGCGGCGAGCTGGTTGGCTTCGCAGGAATCGAACGGCTCGCAGCACACGTCGAGCACCGACTTGGCGCCGGTCGAGGACATGGCCCCCGTTGCATCGCGGCCATCGGGTGACGCGCCGATCATCATCCTCGTAGTCGGGGTCGGTTTTCTCGGGACCGGCATGACGGCGGGCGTCACCACGGCGGACCGACTCCGGCACGCGTGGGGTGAGGTCGAGAGCTCGTTCCCCCAAGCGCGCGTGATCACGCTCGATCCCGAAGCACGGCATGCCGCGCCGTCGGCCTTCGACCCCGAAGGCGCGCGCGAGGCCATCGTCGTCGAGGAGGAGCACGACGACCCGTTCCCGACGCGACAGGAGAACGGGGACTCGCAAGTCCGCTGGCCGCCGCCGAGGCCGAACGGGTTGGGGTCGAGGCGGACCGGCGGTTCGAGGCCCAACGGCGGTTCGGGGCCCAACGGCGGTTCGAGGCCGAGCGAGCCGGAGCCGATCGAATGGCGGGCGCCGGGCGACTACGCCAGGCGCTGAGCGCGCTCAGTAGCGCGCCTCACCGGCCCAGAACACGTACGAGCCCGGGAGCGCCGCGGGGCCGCCGTCGAGCTCGACCTCGATGACCGTGTCGAGCGCGTCGGGGGCGGTGGCCGGCAGCCCCCGTACCGTCAACACGTCGTCGCGCTGATCGACGTCGAGCTGCTCACCATCTGCGAGCAAGCGCGCTGCTGTCGCGTGGCTGTCGAGGAACCCGAGGCGGATCTCACAGTCGGCGGGCCACGAGAAACAGTGGAGGTACAGCCGGCTCGGCTTGCACGTGAGCACGCCGTACGCGTGCGCGAGCCAGAAGCTGCGGGTCGTGCCGTAGACGGATGCTCCGTTGGCGCCCAGCCACTCACCGACCGTCTCGAGGAGGTCGACAGCCGGCTGGGGCAGGGAGGCGTCTCCCTTCGGCCCGACGTTGAGCAGCAGGTTCCCGGCGCCCGACGCGCACACGGCCAGCGCACGCACGATCTGCTGCGGCGACTTCCAGTGGCGGTCGGTCGCGTGCCATCCCCACGTGTCGTTCGTCGTCATGCATGCCTCCCAGCGACCGAACGGTGGGAGCACGCCGATGGATTGCTCCGGCGTCGAGAAGTCACCGGGGATGCCAGAGCGGTCGTTGACGAGGATCCCGGGCTGCAGCCGGCGCGCCATCGCCTCGAGCTCGAGTGAGCCCCACGCCTCGCCCGAATGCGGCCAGAAGCCGTCGTACCAGAGCGTCGCGATGTCGCCGTACCCGGTGAGCAGCTCATGTACCTGCGCGTGCACGTGCTCGCGGAACGCGGCCCAGCCCTCGGGGTCCGCAAGCGGGCCGCGCCAGTACGCCTCCGCCCGCCAGTCGAGCAGCGAGTAGTACAACCCGGTACGCAGGCCGGCGGCACGGAACGCGTCGACCCACTCCGCCACGAGGTCGCGACCCGCAGGAGTGTTCGTGGCCTTGAAGTCGTCCGTCGCCGTGTCCCAGAGGCAGAAGCCGTCGTGGTGGCGCGTGACGAGCACGCCGTAGCGCATGCCGGCGCGGCGAGCGAGCGCAGCCTGCTCGGCGGGGTCCCAGGCGTCGGCGGTGAGCTCCTTGCCGAGGCGTTCGTACTCGCTCACCGGAATGTGCTCTCGCTGCATGACCCAGTCGCCGCGGGCGGGTAGCGACATCACACCCCAGTGGACGAACAGTCCGTAGCGGGCGTCGTCCCACCACGGCGCGTCGGTCACGACGCGTCTACCCGACGCCTTCGCGGAGGCCCAGTCGGGTGAAGATCTCGCGCGTCGCTGTCGAGCGGTTCAGCGTGTAGAAGTGCAGGCCGGGCGCGCCGCCGTCGAGGAGCGCCTGGCAGAGCTTCGTCGCCTCGGTGATGCCCACCTCGCGGACGGCGTCCTTGTCGTCGCCCACCGCGTACAGCTTGTCGGCCAGCCACTTCGGGAACTCCGATCCCTGCAGCTGGGACATGCGCTCGATGGACTTCAGATTGGTCGCCGGCATGATCCCGGGGAGCACCGGCTTGTCGACGCCCTCGGCGCGCAGCCCGTCCACGAGGTCGAAGTAGTGATCGGCTTCGAAGAAGAACTGGGTGATCGCGAAGTCGGCCTTCTCGAGCTTCCGTGCGGTCCAGTAGCGGTCGGTCTCCCGCGTCGGGGACTTCGGGTGCGGCTCGGGATGGGCGGCGACGCCGACGGAGAAGTCGCCAACCTCCCGCACCAGGTCGACCAGCTCGACGGCGTAGTTGAGCTCGCCCGGCGGCAGGTCGAGGTCGGCGGGCGGATCACCGCCGAGGCAGAGGACGTTCTCGATCCCGCCGTCGCGGTAGCGCGTGACGATGTCGACGAGCTCGGCTCGGGTGTGCGCAGCACACGTGAGGTGGGCCATGGCCGTCATCGTGGTCGTGCGCAGGATGTCCACCACGATGTCGTGCGTGCGCTCTCGCGTCGTACCGCCGGCGCCGTACGTGACCGACACGTACGACGGGGCCAGAGACTCGAGCTCGACGAGCGTCGTGCGCAGCGTCTGCTCCATCTCGGGCGTCCGAGGCGGGAAGAACTCGAAGGAGAAGCTGAGGCCCCGCTGCAAGATCTCGCTGATCTTGGCCATCGGCGTGAGAGCGTACCGGGCGCGCGCGACACTGGCGCATCCGATTACCGGAGGTGGCATTGAGCGCGTCCCGAACATCGTGAACTTTCGTATCGAGCAGCGCATCACGGCCCCGCTGGAAGCCGTCGAGAACGCGCTGCTCGATCGCGAGTTCATCGCCGCGACGGCGAAGCTGCCGAAGCTCGGCGAGCCCGAGGTCCTCGAGCAGCAGCGGGACGGTGATCGCGTCCACCAACGCGTCCGGTACCGCTTCACCGCGGAGCTGTCGTCTGCCGTGACTCGCGTGATCGATCCCACCAAGCTCACGTGGGTCGACGACGCCCGCTACGACCTCACGACGCACACGAGTCGGCATCGCATCCTGCCCGACAACTACGCCGACCGGCTCGAGGCGTCGTACGACGTCACCCTCGAGCCTTTGGGCGACAGCACGCGCCGCGTCGCCCAGGGCGAGCTCAAGGTGCGGATCCCGCTCGTCGGTGGACGCGTTGAGCGCGCCATCGCGAGCGGGCTCGAGGAGCACGCGGCTGCCGAGGCCGACCTCCTCGGCACCTGGGTTACCGAGCGTGCCTAGATCGGCGTGTCAGCGCCCAGCTGGCGGAACCAGCCGAGTGTGTCCTCGACGCCCCACGACTCGGCCAGCCGCCCGTCGACCACGCGGTACACGGTCGTGCCCGGCTTTGCGTACTCCTGCCCCGCGGGCTCGATGCCGAGAAACGACCGGCCGGTGAGCGTGCCGCGCTCGGTGTAGCGCATCACGATCTTGTCGCCTTCGACGATCAGGTCTTCGATCGTGATGCGCACGTCGGGGAACGACTTGCGCAGGAACTTGCACACCCGCACGTACGCGTCGCGCCCGA
>JALZAA010000208.1 GCA_030948625.1 Actinomycetota bacterium | reverse complement strand
CGTCTTCTCCTCTTGGCCTCATTCTCTGACCATGATCTGTCCCGTGGTACGGGACGGTAGATCCGTACTACGGTACACTGTACAGATGGAAGTCATATTGTGCAAGTGGCCGCGTGCCCAGGGCGGGCGCAACGCCGCAAGCCGTAGCTCACCCCCTCGGGCGTCCCGACCCGCCCCGGCCACAGCGCCGACTGCCTCACGGTCGCGCGCGCCGTATCCGTACGCGCCCGGGCGGAATCGAATTTGACCGTCTCGGCCTGGCTCTTGGTCGATCGGCTCGTCGAGACGCGCGCGGGCTCGAGAGCGCAGCCATCGAAGCAGCACTGCCTGCGCGCCGGGCGGAGAGGGAGCCGCCGTTTGCTCGGTTGACCCCCCACGCATACAAGTGCCCGCGAGATCGCCGGTCGAAGTTCCGCGCGGCCGGCACCCTGAGCACCCCGGTGTCGACCCCGAAGTCGCAGGTGATCGGCCTACGCTCGCCACCCGTGAGCGGGTTGCTTCTCGAAGTGCGAGCGACCGCCTGAGGCGCCCGCCAGTTCTGCCTAACCGACTCGCGATCTGCGCGAGCGAGCGGATCCGCACATCGCACGGCTCCTGGCCCCAGGCAGCACCACGGTGTCACCGACCAGGATGTGGCGGCCAAACGTGTAACCGCGGAACTCGCCCCGCTCTCCTCGCAGCATCCCAGGCAAGCAGTCGATCACCACTCGCCTCAGAATCGCTGCACTGGATCGTAGCCCCGGCCGCTAGCATCCCGTTGCAAGGGCGACGCGCTCATCGGAGCGACATCTCTCCCGCCGCCGTCCGCTCTGACCCGATCGGATGGACACTGCGCACCGCACCGCCGCGGCGGTGCCACGTCTTACCGACAGATCGAGGCTAAGCCTCGCTTCCCTTCTCGACCGCGTACTCACCGGTCGGATCGAGGATCGCGACCAGCCGAACGATGCATCCGTCACCCTTCTCCCACCTCCACGGGAAGGCGGCGAACGTGACGCGCTTTCCGGTCACGGCGTCGATCTGCCCACCGACGTTCTCGAACCCGACGATTCCGTTGCCCAGCAGGTGCCGGTGGCACGGCTCCCACAGCGGGAAGTCCTCGGTGATGTCGCGGCCACCGGTGTGCTCCGCGTACTCGTCGACGATGCCGTGGATCAATGGCCCGTTCGGCTGCACGCCAATCGCTGTGCCCAGCGGATGATCGAGCGCTTGGCAGTCGATCCCGAAGCCCTTTACCTTCTTGGCGGCCAGCCACGCCCCCGCTTCGTCATAGGTCCCCGGAGACTCGACGAAGTACTTGCGGCTGTCGCCCCAGTAGCGGTGCCAGCCCGTGTTGACGATCACGATGTCGCCCTCGCGGATCTCGGGTCTGGCGTTCTCCAGGTCCTCCGCTGTGATCACCTCCCACTTCGCCTTCGGGATCGAGACCACGACCCCGGTCCCGAAGTACGAGGAGAGCGGGACTTCGTCTATGTAGCGAGCACCCTCGATCACGTGCGCCGGTGCGTCCGTATGCGTGGTGCAGTGCATGAACGTGGTGATCTGTTGCGACAGAACCCCCGATTTGGCGTGATAGTGGAAGCGCTCGATCTTTACGTCCGGGAAGTAGGGCCATAGCGGCGCGTCGTGCCCGAACGGGTTCGACAGGTCGTAGAACTGCAGGCCGGTAGCGGGATCTGTCGCACTCGGCGCGCTGCTCGCCGTCGCGGTCGTGCTCATCGCTGGCTCTCCTCGGTCGTGTCTAGAAACGGACTCCATGTCTTGCCTAGCAGGACGATACCACCCGCGAACACTCACTTGCACGCCAGCCCAGCGATCAAACAGCCCGGGATGTACTAATCTTCAGGACAGTTGGTCTGAAGAACGGATTGAGTCCTCTGCGGCAACTCGCGGAGCACAGGAGAGAAGACATGGCCGAGTATCGCCTTTACTGGTATCCCGGCACTTGTGCTCGTATTCCGTATGTCGCCCTCGAGGAGATCGGCGACCCGTACGAGGCAATTCTCGTCGACAAGCTCGGTGGTCCCGCCCCCGACTACCTCGCGATCAATCCGAAAGGCAAGGTGCCGGCGCTTGTCCTCGGGTCTCGTACGATCACCGAGAATCCAGCGATCCAGACCTTCCTGGCCCGCCGCCACCCTGAGGCTGGGCTGCTCCCCTCCGGGGACCCGGTCATCGAGATCGAGGCCCTCGAGACCATCTCTTGGTTCGCCGCCGGCGTACACCCCTACGTCACCCGACTGCGGTTTCCCCGTTTCTTTACCGATCGCATCGACGCCCACGAGTCGATCCGAGCCCTGGCCGGGGTCCAGCTCGAGGAGTCCTTCGCGATCATCGAGGCTCGTCTGGAGGGACGCCAGTGGTTGTTCGGCGAGTGGAGCCTGGCCGATGTGCATCTTCTGTGGCTGTGGTTTCGGGCCACGGGTTCAGGGATGGACGGCACGCCCTTCTCGCGATGCATCGAGCACGCCGCCAGGTGCGAAGCGCGGCCGAGCGTGGCGACCGTCTTGCAGCGCGAGGAGGACGAGTACCGACGCCTTCGGGAGGCGGGCCGGGTGCCGGCGGGGACGCCGGACTATCAGGCCGGCCGTTCGCGCGTGTTCGCTGCAGCCTGAGCTTGTGCGTCCTAGTGGATCGCGGTCAACCCGCCGTCCACGATGACCGTCGTCGCGTTTACGTACGACGCCTCGTCGGAGAGCAGGAAGAGGACGGCATAGGCCGTCTCCCAGGCCGTCCCTTCCCGACCCCAGCCAAGACCGTGATCGCTTCCGAACAGGCGTTGAGCCATCGGCGTGGCGATCGCACCAGGAAGCACCATGTTCACCCGCACTCCGCGGGGCTCGCCGGAGCGCGCACCGTGGTGCAGCAGCGGTCCGAGAGCGGCCTTGGTCAGGTCATAGGGGAGCGGAGTGGGGCCGATGCGCAGTGCCGCGATCGCGGAGATCATCACGACGGCCCCGCCGCGATCGAGGACCGCAAGACCGTGCTTGAGCCCGAGGAACTGGCTCGCGACGTTGATTCGCCAGGCCTGATTGAGCTCAGCGAGCTCGGTGGCCTCGAGCGTCGCGCCCAGCGCCGCCCCGACGTTCAGCACCAGGCCGTCCAGGCCGTCCAGCGCGACGCTGGCTGTCTCAAGG
>JALZAA010000202.1 GCA_030948625.1 Actinomycetota bacterium | reverse complement strand
ACGTACCACGGGCCGGGCCAGCTGGTGGGGTACCCCATCGTCACGCTGCCCGCATGGCGCGCCGGCGAACGCGACGTCGTCGCCTATGTGCGCCGCCTCGAGGCCGTCCTGATCGCCGCACTCGCCGACCTGGGAGTGCGCGCCGGCCGACACGACGGCTACACGGGTGTGTGGGTGGACGGCGAGAAGATCGCCGCCATCGGCGTGAGGGTCGCACGTGGCCGCACGCGCCACGGGTTCGCGCTCAACGTCGACCCCGACTTGTCGATGTTCGGCAATATCGTGCCCTGCGGCATCGCCGACAAAGGCGTCACCTCCCTCGCCCGCCTCACTTCCACACCGCCCGACATGAAGCGCGTTGTCGACGCCGTCACGGCCCGCTTCACCGAGCACTTCCCCTACGCCGCCATCGACCGCCAAGACATCGTCTGGCGCGCCCACCCCGCCGACTTGTCGGCCTTCACGCGCGAGGCGCGCGCTGTCGAGGGTGCCGATGCGGGGTTGTCGGCAAGCGGCGAGTTCGGGCCCGAGGCGAAGCCGAAGGGTCCCGTGTCTGAGTCCGCCGCCGATGTGCCCCGCAGCGGCACCCGGTCATCACCCGTGCGCTTGCTCGGCCGGCTGGCGGAAGCCGGGGTGGACGTCCCGGACGAGGACCCGGCGTTCCGGCGGCCGCCGTGGATGAAGGTCAAGGCGGATCTGGGCCCGAACTATCGCGAGACGAAGCGGATCATGCGCACCCTCTCCTTGCACACCGTGTGCGAGGAGGCGGGCTGCCCCAACATCTACGAGTGCTGGGCGGACCGCACGGCGACGTTCATGATCCTCGGCGACCGTTGCACGCGCGCGTGTGGGTTCTGCCTCGTCGACACACGCCACCCCTTCCCGCTCGACGACGAGGAACCGGCGCGGGTCGCCGACGGCGTGGCGCAACTCGGCCTCGCGCACGCGGTCGTCACGAGCGTGGCGCGAGACGACGTGGCCGACGGGGGCGCCGGCGTCTTCGCCGCCACCATCCGGGCCATCCGGGCGCGCACACCGGCGACGGCGGTCGAGGTGCTCATTCCCGACTGCAAGGGCGACCGCGATGCGCTCGCAGTGATCTTCGACGCTCGGCCCGACGTGTTGAACCACAACCTCGAGACCGTGGCGCGCCTGCAACGGACGGCGCGGCCGTCGGCCGCGTACTTCCGGTCACTGTCGCTCCTCGCCCGCGCGAAGGGCGCCGGGCTGACCACGAAGTCGGGGATCATCCTGGGAATGGGGGAGACCGAGGCCGAGCTGCGCGGCGCGATCGCCGACCTGCGCAACGTCGGCGTCGACATCCTCACGCTCGGCCAGTACCTGCGTCCTTCGGCGCGCCACCTCCCGGTCGTTCGGTGGTGGACGCCCGAGGAGTTCGACGCCCTCGGCGAGTACGCGCGCGGGCTCGGGTTCGCCCATGTGGAGTCGGGCCCGCTGGTGCGCTCGAGCTACCACGCCCGGCGCGCCGCGCACTCGGCGGACCATGTGCCGGCCGCCGCCGGCTTCTCGTAATGGCCCGCGTCTACGACGCAATCTCGCACGAGCTCGCCGACTTCATCGCCGCCCAGCACATGTTCTTCGTGGCAACCGCGCCGTCCGGGCACGACGGGCACGTGAACGTGTCACCCAAGGGTCTCGACACCCTCGCAGTCCTCGACCCGAACACGGTCGCCTACCTCGACCTCACGGGCAGCGGCGTCGAGACCATCGCCCACCTGCGCGACAACGGTCGGATCACGATCATGCTCTGCGCGTTCGACGGCAAGCCGAACATCGTGCGCCTCTACGGTCGAGGCGAGGTGCTCCCCATCGGTGAGCGCGACGCCGATGCACTGCTCTCGCATTTTGGGTCGCACGCTGGGGCGCGCTCCGTTATCAGGGTGCGCGTCGATCGCGTCTCGACGTCGTGCGGATATGGCGTGCCGCTCTTCGAATACGAAGGCGAACGCGACCAGCTGCTGAAGTTCGCGGAACGGCGAGGCCCGCGCGGGCTCGTCGAATACCGGGCCGAGCAGAATACGGTGAGCATCGACGGCCTTCCAGGGCTGGACGCCAACGCTCCGTGATGTACCTCCAACGTATGACGCGGGTGCGGGACCGCATGGCCGAGGTCGGGGTCGACGTGCTGCTGCTCTCGGTCGGCGCTGATCTGCCTTGGCTCACGGGCTACGAGGCGCTCGCGACCGAGCGCCTCACGATGCTCGTGCTCCCGCGTGACGGCGATGCGACGCTCGTAGTGCCGTATCTCGAAGCGGCCCGGGTGGAGGAGCAGCCGGCGGCGTTCTCGATCGCGCCGTGGGACGAGACCGACGACCCGATCGCCGTCGTCGCCCGCTTGTCCGGCGCCGCCACCACGGCGGCCGTCGGCGATCACACCTGGGCCCGCTTCCTCCTCGACCTCCAGCGCGCGCTCCCACGCACATCGTTCCGCAAGGGGAGCGAGATCACGGCGCCGCTGCGGGCCGTGAAGGACGCATCCGAGCTCGACGCTCTGCGCGATGCGGCGGCAGCCGTCGACGGGATCGTCGTGGAGATGCGCCAGCGCCCGTTCGAAGGGCGGACCGAGAACGCGGTCCACCGCGAGCTGGTCCAGCGCATGCTCGATGCCGGCCACGAGCGGGCCAACTTCGCCATCGTCGGTTCCGGGCCCAATGGCGCGAGCCCGCACCACGAGGCGGGCGGACGCGTCATCGAGGCCGGTGACGTCGTGGTGTGCGACTTCGGCGGAAGCATGCGCCACTACTGCTCCGACATCACCCGCTTGTTCGTGGTGGGCGACGTATCTGCGGAGGTCCGCGACACCTACGAAGTGCTGTTCGGCGCGCAGGAACAGGCCGTCCGGTCGGCGACCGTGGGAACCCCATGCGAAGAAGTCGATGCCGTTGCCCGCCGGATCATCGCCGACGCCGGCTTCGGTGATCGCTTCATCCACCGGACCGGTCACGGCATTGGTGTCGAGACCCACGAGGACCCCTACATCGTCGCCGGGAACACCACGCCGCTCGCGTCCGGCAACGCGTTCAGCGTGGAGCCCGGCATCTACCTGCCGGGACGCTTCGGTCTCCGGCTCGAGGACATCGTCGTCGCCACCGCCGACGGTCCCGAGCGGCTCAATCACGCGCCGCGCGACCTCGCTGTCGTCGACTGACGCCCGGCATGCGCCTCGACGCGGCGACCGTTCTCCTCCAGTGGGCGACGGGCGGACTGCTGTTCCTGTGGATCACGACCCGTCGCCGCGAGGTGGGTCTCGGGTACGGCTGGTTGCTGCGCTCGGTATTCCTCGTCATGGCGGTCGGGGCCGCGGTCGTCCCGGCCGGTGGCACTGGCGGCGCGGGAGCCACGCTGCGGACGGCGGG
>JALZAA010000181.1 GCA_030948625.1 Actinomycetota bacterium | reverse complement strand
CGCGCTCGGTGCGCTTCCAGTCGGCCAGCGCCGCCTCGAGCTCGGCGTGCACCGGCCGTGAGCCCACAATCAGTCGGGCCGAGCCCGCACCTGTGCCCCATCGGTCGAGCGCGACGTGGGCCGCGGCAACGACAGCCGGGTGCTGGGTCAACCCGAGGTAGTCGTTGGATGCGAACGAGACGACAGGCCGGCCGTCGGGCGCCAGCTTGCCCTCGGGCCCGGCGGCGTCGAGATCCCGGGGCTCGCGCCAGCGGCCGGCGGAACGAATGCCGTACGCCTGCGCGGCGGCCCACTCGGGCCAGGTCACGCCGCCACCTCGTCGATCGCGCCCTCGAGCGCGTCGACGATCCGGAGCAGCTCCGGCGATGTGATCGTGAGCGGCGGCATCACGACAACGACATCTCCCAGCGGCCGCAGCAGCACGCCCCGTTCGACGGCCGCAGCGCACACGCGCCGACCCCAGCGCAACCCGGCGCGCGGGGGCGCGAGCTCGATCCCGCCCATGAGCCCCTGCAAGCGCACCGCGCGCACGCCCGGGTGTGACGCGACCCGCGCGTGCAACATCTCCCGGAGCTCGCCGGACCGGGCGCGCACGTTCGCGAGCACGTCGCGCTCTTCGAGCAGCTCGAGGTGGCGGAGCGCCACGGCGCACGCGAGTGCGTTCCCGCCGTAGGAATGCCCGTGGTACAGCGTCTGCTCCGAGAGGTCGGGCCCGAGAAAGGCGTCGTAGACGCGCTGACTCGCGGCGGTGACGGATTGGGGCAGATAGCCGCCGGTCAGCCCCTTGCCCAGGCACATCACATCGGGCCGCAGCCCGCACTGCTCGGAGGCGAACAGGGTGCCGGTGCGGCCGAACCCGGTTGCCACCTCGTCGCAGATGAGCAGCACCGCATGCTCGTGGCACGCATTGGCGAGCACGGCGAACGCGGATGGGTGTGCCAGCTGCATCCCGGCCGCTCCCTGCACGAGCGGCTCGATCACGACCGCCGCGAGCTCGTGAGCGTGCTCGGCGACCATGCCCGCCGCGACACGGAAGCAGTCGGGGTCGTCGAAGCCGGGCGCGCGCAGAACGGGAAAACGCAGCGGATCGAACCGGCTGGTGCCGAATCCGCCGCCGCCGACGGAAAGCGCTCCGACCGTGTCGCCGTGGTAGGCGTCCCCGAACGCAAGGTAGGAGGTGCGGCCGTCGACGCCACGGTTCACCCAATACTGGAACGCGATCTTGAGCGCCTGCTCGACGGCGGCGGCACCGTCCGACGCGAACAAGAAATGCGGCCCGTCGACGGGCACGACACGAGCGAGCGCCTCGGCCAACTCGATCGTGGCGCGGTTGCCGTTGCCGAGCATCGTCGAATGGGCGACCCGGTCGAGCTGGTCGCGCACGGCCCGGTCGAGCTCGGGCACTCGGTGGCCGAGCGTGGTGACCCACAGCGACGAGATTGCGTCGAGGTAGCGGCGGCCGTCGACGTCGATCAGCTCGTGGCCGACGGCCGACTCGACGATGACGGGTGTGTCGTCCGTGTAGCTGGCCATCTGCGTGAAGCCGTGCCAGACGACGGCCGCGTCACGCTTGGCCCACTCCTCCGCCGACGCCACGGGGCGCGATGTTAGGGGGCGACCGATCGCCGGCGCCCGGCTGCTCGCCGAGCTCGCCGCGGCAGCGTCCTCGACCTAGAGGGACGTCTACTCCGCGACGTACTCGGCGTCCATGTCGCGCAGCGCGGCGCGGATCTTCTCGGCGGCCTCTTCGAGCGACCCCTCGGGCGGGTTGTGGTCGGCGTGTGCGAACGACAGCTCGCCGGCGGAGTTGATCGGCACCACGTGGATGTGGGTGTGCGGCACTTCGTCGCCGACGATCATCACGCCGATGCGCCTTGGCTTGAACGCCCGGTACTGCGCCTTGCCGATGGTCTGGGCCACGGTGAACAGGTGACGCGCGAGCACCGGCTCGAGGTCGATCCAGTGGTCGACCTCCTGGCGCGGCACCACGAGCGTGTGACCAGGATTCATCGGCGCGATCGACAGGATCCCGACGCACCGCGGATCGCGCCACACGAAGACACCCGGGATCTCCCCGTCGATGATCTTGGTGAAGATCGAGGGCACGAGCGGAGGCTACCCAGCGGCCGCGGCGCGCACCGCCGGCGCGACCTCCTGCATGAAGCGCTCGAGCGTCGCAGGGGCGCCGAAATCGTGGAACTGGAGCACGAAGCCGCGGGCACCGAGCTCCACGTCTGCCGTGAGCGCGCCGGCGACCTCACGCGTTGTCCCGGTGACCACACCACCCCAGCCGCCGAAGCGACGCGCCACGATCTCGCCGACCTCGTCGCGCTCGCCCGCATCCGAAGCCAAGCCGACCGGGTGCTGCACCGACACGCGCGCGTTCCCCGCCAACGGGCGCAGCTCGGCCAGGCGGTCCGCCGCGTACGACGGGCAGTTCCACCAGTCGGCGTAGTCGCGCACCAGCGGCATCGTGAGCCTCGGCCCGGCCCCGCCGACGTGCACCGGGATCCGCGACTGCACCGGCACCGGCCTGCCGCGCGCGCCCTCGAGGTGGAAGTGCGTGCCCGAGTAGTCGAACGGCTCGCCGGCGAACATGCGGGGCAGGATCTCGAGCGTCTCGCGCAGGCGCGCCGCGCGCTCCGGAGCCGCCCCGGCGTCGATCCCGAACGTGCGCAGCTCCTCGTCGACCGAGCCCCAGCCGAGCCCCAGCTCCAGGCGCCCGTTGCAGAGCACATCGACGGTGGCGGCCATCTTGGCGAGCACGGCCGGGTGGCGGAACGGGTCGCACGTCACGAGGTGCCCGAGGCGGATGCGGCTCGTGCGCGTTGCGAGCCCGGCCGCCAGTGTCCAGCCCTCGAGCGTGTCCCACTCGGGCGCGGCCGGCGCGGCGAGATGGTCCATGAGCCACACCGAGTCGAACCCGGCCGCCTCGGCGGCCAGCGTCCGCTCGAGGATGGTGTCGAACGACATGCGCAGCTGGGGCAGGAACAGGCCAAACCACACGTTGTCGTCGCTGTCAGTCGACACGACGGGACGTTAGCTTGGCCCCATGGACTTGGACGGCGCGGTCGCACTCGTCACGGGAGGCTCGAGCGGCATCGGCGCGGCGACGACGGCGCAGCTACGCGACGCCGGCGCACGTGTCGCGGTGCTCGACGTGCAGGCGCAGGAGGGCGACGGCGACCTCGCGGTCAAGTGCGATGTCGGCGACGAAGCCGAAGTCGTCGCGAGCGTGCAGCGTGTTGTCGACGAGCTGGGACCGCCCTCCGCCGCCGTGCTCGCCGCAGGGATCGGCGGTATGTCGCCGATCCTCGGGATGAGCGGCGACGAGTGGGATCGCGTGCAGCGGGTCAACTTGCGCGGTGTGTTCCTGTGCCTGCGCGAGGCGGCGCGGGCGATGGTCGCCGCCGGCCGGCCCGGCGCAATCGTCGCCGTGGGATCTGTGTCGGGGATCGTCAGCGACCGCGGCATCGTCCATTACTCCACGACCAAGGCGGCGGTGCATCAGCTCGCGCGGGTCGCGGCGGCCGAGATGGGGCACCACGGCATCCGCGTGAACGCCATCGCCCCCGGGTGCACCGACACGCCGATGTTCTCGGCGACCGATCAGCTCGACGGCTATCGCGACATGGTCTCAGAGCGCGCCGCGCTCGGGAGGGTCGGCAGCGCCGACGACGTGGCGGCCGCGATCGTGGCGCTGATCCAGCTCGACTGGGTGACGGGACACGTACTCGTCGCCGACGGCGGGATCACGCTGCGGAGCCCGCTCGATCCCACCGAGATGTTCGAGAACAGGTGACGTGACGCACGTTCACCACAGCGCGATCCATGTCCACGACGTCGAGGTCAGCCTGCGGTTCTACCGGGACGGGCTCGGGCTCGAAGTGCTGATGGACCACGAGTTCGACGGTGATTGGCGCACCTTGTTCGGCGCGACCGCCGACCGGTTGCATTCGGTGTTCCTCGGGGATCCGGGCGCACCCGACACCGGCATCGTCGAGCTCGTCGCGTTCGAAGACGGCGACGGCGGCGCTCGTGACACCAGCGTGTCCGGTCCACCCCGGTTCGGCTTTTTCCTGCTCTCCTTCTTCGTCGACGTCGACGCCACCATCGACCGTCTCGCCGCCGCCGGCTTCGACGAGCCGGCGACCCGCATCCGGGTGCCCGGACCGGGCCGCGACGTCGAAATGGCCACGGTTCGCGACCCCGACGGCGTGCTCGTCGAGCTGATCGGCGTGCCGCCGCAGTCACGCTGAATTTTTCAGCGCAGATTCAGGTTGTCCTGAGCAAGCTGAAGACGGCTCGGTGAACGAGGTGTGGCGCGGTGCGCGTACTGGTCGTCGAGGACGAGGAACGGCTGGCGAGATCACTCGAGCGCGGCCTCGAAGCCGACGGCTTCGCGGTGGACGTCGCGCTGAACGGGACCG
>JALZAA010000159.1 GCA_030948625.1 Actinomycetota bacterium | reverse complement strand
CGTCCTCCCTCGGCGAGCTGGTCGTTCAGCGGACGAGGAACCTCCGGGAACGCTGCCGCCACGATGATGGCGTCGTACGGCGCGTGATCGGGCAGGCCGAGCGTGCCGTCGCCGACGACGACGTGCGCGTTCGCGACGCCGTGCGCGTCGAGATTCGCACGAGCCGTGTCGGAGAGATCGGCGAAGCGCTCGATGCTCCAGACCTCCGCCGCGAGTCGCGCGAGCAGGCTTGTCTGCCAGCCGTAGCCGGTACCGATCTCGAGCACGGTGTCGTCGGTTGAGAGAGCGAGCGCGTCGACCATCTGCGCGACCAGTGACGGCTGCGTGGTCACCTGCTCGTGCGGGATCGGCACGGGCCTGTCGACGTCCGCGCTCGTCCCGTACTCCTCGGGCACAAAACCCATCCGGGGGAGCTCGACGATCGCGGTGAGAAGACGTTCATCGCGTACGCCCGCCCGCTGTGCGGCGCGCGCGAGCTCGATCGGTCCTCGTCGTTCCACTCCCGCGAGTGTGCCGTCATTGAAAGGGCCCAATCGAGCCGCCGGTAGGCTTGCGCGTCGTGGCTCTCGCGAAAGGTGCCGTCGAAGTCGACGGTCTGGTCAAGCGATTCGGCGATTTCACCGCCGTCGACGGCATCTCTTTCTCCGTCCAGCCCGGGGAGCTGTTCGGCTTCCTGGGCCCGAACGGGGCCGGCAAGACCACCACGATCTCGGTGCTGTGCACGCTGCTGCACCCCACGGGAGGCGCTGCCCGCGTCGCAGGCCACGACGTTGTGCAGGCCCGCAATGCCGTCCGCTCGAGCATCGGGCTCGTGTTCCAGGACACGACGCTCGACGACTACCTGACCGGCGAGGAGAACCTCCGCTTCCACGCCGTGCTGTACGGGCTGCGCGGCCACGACATCAAGCGCCGCATGGACCCGCTTCTTGACATGGTCGGCCTCACGGACTGGGCCGGTCAGCAGACGCGCTTCTACTCCGGTGGCATGAAGCGCCGCCTCGAGATCGCGCGCGGCCTGTTGCACACACCGCGCGTCCTGTTCCTCGACGAGCCCACCATCGGGCTCGATCCGCAGACCCGCGTCCACATCTGGGACTACGTCGACGAGCTCCGCAGCCGGGAGAGCACGACGATGTTCCTCACGACCCACTACATGGACGAGGCCGAACGCTGCGATCGGATCGCGATCGTCGACCGTGGTCGCATCGTCGCCATCGACTCACCCGACGCGCTCAAAGCGTCGGTCGGGGTCGACACGGTCACCATCGAGACCGCCGACGACGTGAGCGCGCGCGACGAGATCGCGCGGGGCCTCGACGTCGACGGCGAGGTGCTCCCGGACGGAGCGGGGCTGCGGATGCGCGTCGCAGACGGCGAGGCGTTCGTCCCGCGGGTGTTCGAGCACCTCACCGTCGGGGTTCGCAACGTCAACGTGCGGCGCCCGAGTCTCGACGACGTGTTCATCCAGTACACCGGGCGTGACATGCGCGATGCCGAAGCCGCCGGCGTCGACCAGTTCAAGGCCAACCCCATGGTGCGGGGCTTTCGGCGCGGCTGATGGCGACCACGGCCGAGCCGCTTCGGGACACCACCGGCGTCACCGAGCACGACCGCGCGGCCGCGCCCGGGCCGGAGGGCGCCATTGTCCGGAACCTCCGCACGATCGGGATGGTCTGGCGACGAGAGATCATCCGCTTTCGACGGTCACCGGCCCGGATCGTGTCGGGGCTGGCGCAGCCGGTGCTGTTCCTGTTCGTGCTCGGCGCCGGCATCAAGCCGCTCGTCGGCGGAAGCGCAGTCGGCAACGTCGACTTCCAGCAGTTCATCTTCCCCGGCGTGATCGCGATGTCGGTGCTGTTCAGCAGCCTGTTCTCGGCGATCTCGATCGTCTGGGACCGCGAGTTCGGCTTCCTCCGAGAGATGCTCGTCGCGCCGGTGAGCCGCACGGGACTCGTGCTCGGCAAGGCCCTCGGTTCGGGCACGGTCGCCGTCGCCCAAGGATTGATCCTGCTGATCGCGGCGCCCATCATCGGCGTGAGCCTCACGCCGGTGATGTTCATCGAGATGTTCGGGCTCCTCCTCCTGCTCGCGTTCTCGCTGAACGCCTTCGGAATCGTGATCGCCAGCCGGATGCAGCGCATGGAATCGTTCCAGATGGTCATGTCGCTGGTGATCAACCCGATGCTGTTCCTCTCCGGCGCGATCTTCCCGCTGCGCGGGTTGCCGACGTGGCTGGCGGTGGCGACGCGACTGAATCCCGCGACCTACGGCGTCGATCCGATCCGCCGCGTCGTGCTCGGCTCGTCCGACGCCGCCCCGCTCACCTTCGGTGACTGGATCGTCCCGATTTGGGTAGAGGTGCTCATCGTTCTCGCGGTGGGCATCTCGATGCTCGCACTCGCGGTACGCAGCTTCCAAAAGACCGAGTAGGTCTCGCGCGACCGAAAGTGTGACATCCGGCCCTTACGTCGTTGCGCGGTCGGGCGCACGATGGCTGTGGGTACCCTCGCCCGGACCCCCGTCGGGCAGGCAAGGACTCGAGGATCCAGAAGACGATGAAGCGCGCACTTGCTGCACTCGCTGTGCTGGGCGCGCTCGCTGCCTTCGTGTCGTTCAGTTCGTCACCAACGCCCGCCGCGGCGCCTCCCAAACGGCAGGGGCCGGTCCTGATGTACGGCGACAGCCTCCTCGAGTCGGCCGCGCCCTACGTGCGCAGCACCGATCAGGTGCGCGCCCTCGGCGGGACGGCGCTGTGCGACTGGGCCGACAACATGGCGCGAGCCGCTGCCGTGGAGCAGCCGAGCGTGATGGTGGTCGAGTTCGTCGGCAACGACCTCACGCGCTGCATGGACGGCTACGACACGCCCGCTCAGATCAGGGCGAAGTACAACGCCGACGCCGCCGCGCTGAAGCAACGTGTGGACGTGCCCATCCTGTGGGTCGGTCCGCCGCAGTTCCGCACCGGGCCGTCACCGACGAAGGGGTTGTTCGACACCGAACCGCTCTTCGTCGACGCGGGCGGCGCTGTGCTGCACGACGGCGCGTACACCGAGACGCTGCCGTGTCTGCCCGACGAAGGGCCGGCTCAGGGGTGTACCGCCGGCAACCGGATCAGCGTGCGCGCGGCGGATGGCGTGCATTTCGGGACGATCGGAAGTAACTATCTCGCCGGCGCGCGCCGGTTCGCGAACGCGATCGACGAAGCAGTCAGCGACCAGCGATAAGCGTCATGCGCCGGAGCGGCCCGGGCTCAGGCGGCCCGCACCGTGATGCTGGCGTACATGCCCTTCTTCCAGTGCGGGGTGGCACCGTGCTTGTGGCCCTGCTGCTCCGCGGCCTGCTGGCTCGTCGAGCCGACGGGGAGGAAGCACGCCACGCCGTAGCGGCCGGGCTTGCTGAAGTCGAGGATGATGAAGTCGGTCTCGCCCTTCTGCACGAAGCCGCTACCGACGTTCTCGGTCTTCTTCTGCTGCTCCTTGTCGGACAGCCCCAGCACCTTCTTGACGGAGTCCTTGGTCTTCAGCCGGAAGGCAGCCATCTCGTGCAGCTCCGCGCCGGTGTCAGTGAGCTTGATCGCGACGGGCCCGGGCGTGAACGTCTTGGGCAACCCCACGAATTCGTACTCGGTCGTCGTCACATCGGCGGTCTGGTAGCCGCAGGAGTTGTACCGGTACTCGTCGACGACGTTCAGGTTCCGCTGGAACTCGGGGTTCTGGGTCGGGTCCTTGCCGCTCTGTATCGCACTCTGCACGCCGGCGATGACCGCCTGCAGGGTCTCGGTCAACTCCGACGGCGAGGCACTGACCGTCTGGGCGAGCGCGGCGTCGAGCGCCTGGATGTCCTTCTGCTTGGGCTTGCCGCCCGCGAAGACCGTGTTCGCCGCCTTGTCGGCAGTCAGAGCCGCGTCGCAGAACGCCGTGATGTCGGGAGTCGGTTGTGCCGCCGCGGGGGCGATGCCGAGAAGCGCGCCGACGATCGGCACAGCGACGAGGACTGCAAGCTTGCGCATCTGATTCCCTCCAAGTGGTGCGAACACGCACCACCGCTCTGGAAGCGTGCGATTATGACCGGCTGAGCCGCTCTGCCGCCAACTGTCGCAAGGTTCGATAGTTGGCCTTGCCCGCCGCGTTGCGGTCGAGCGACTCGAGGAACAGGAACCGCCGCGGCTTCTTGTAACCGGCCAGCTTCTTGCGGCACCACGCTTCGAGCTCCTCCTCGTCGAGGTAGTGCCCGTCCGTCACTTGCACCAGGGCGACGACGATCTCGCCGAAGCGCTCGTCGGGGACACCGACGACCACGCAGTCGAACACGCTCGGATGCTTGCGCAGCGCGAGCTCCACCTCCTCGGGGTACACCTTCTCGCCGCCTGTATTGATGCACGCCGAGCCGCGTCCGAGCAGGCGGATCGTGCCGTCGGCGTCGACCTGCGCATAGTCACCGGCGAGCGAGTACCGACGGCCGCCGATGACGCGGAAGGTCTGCGCCGTCTTCTCGGGGTCGCCCCAGTAGCCGAGCGGGATCCGCCCGCCCACCGCGAGGAGACCGATCTCGTCGCTGCCCGGCGTGACCTCCTCGCCGGTGTCCTCACGGAACACCTTCACCCGGTCGCTCACCGCGAAGCGCGCCGGCTTGATCTCGGCGTCGGCGGTCGCGGCCTGGCGGCTCGCCATGCCCTCGGATGCGCCGAGGGAATCGAACAACGTCACCTTCGGGACGTGACGCAGCAGCCCCTCCTTCGTCTCGGGGCTCCACGTGACGCCCGAGCTGGTGATCGCGCGCAGTGACGACAAGTCCCAACGCTCCGGCTCGGCGTCGAGCGCGGCGAGCAGGGGGCGGGCGACGACGTCGCCCACGATCGTGAGCACTTCCACGGCGTTGCGCTCGACCTCGCTCCAGACGCGTGGCGGGTCGAGGCCGGCGTCGTCGATGAGCACGACCGTGCCCCCGCCACTGAGCGTCGTCAGCGCGATGAACAAGCCGGTCCCGTGCATCAGCGGGCAGGCGGGCAGGCACGTGCCGGCGCGCTTGCCGTCGCGCACTGCCGCGACGGGGTCGGGTGGCTCGGTGCCGGGCCTGCCCATCTGCCACAGCGCGACGTACAGGTCGTCGGTGCGCCACATGACGCCCTTCGGCATGCCGGTCGTGCCGCCCGTGTAGAGGAACATGAGGTCGTCGCCCGTCGGGCTGTGCGCCGGCTCCCATTCGGCCGCGGGCGGCGCCGCCGAGAGCGCGGCCTCGTACGAAGCGCCGGTCTGCAGGGTGAACGGCCGCCATGGCTTCTGGATCCGCTTGAGCGCCCTCTTCACCGTGTCGGCGAGCTCGGGCGCGCACACGACGGCCTTGGCATCCGAGTTGTCGACGACGTAGTGCACCTCGTCGGCGACGTACCGGTAGTTGACGTTGACGGGCACGCAGCCGAGCTTGAGCGCGGCGAAGAACGTCTCGAGGTACTCGGGGGCGTTGAGGAGATCGATGGCCACCTTGTCGCCGGGCTCGAGGCCCGCCTCGCGGGAGAGGTGCCAGGCCAGACGCCGGGCCCGGTCGTCGAACTGGGCGAATGTCAGCCGCCGATCACCGCAGACAACCGCCTCCCGGTCGGGGGCGGCATCCGCGATGCCACGCCAGACGGCGGCGAAGCTCCAGTCGCTCACGCGAGGGGAGGCTACCGGCGGACAGCGCGCTCAGTACGACTGCTTCGACCCGAACAGCGAGCCGACCGTCCGCAGCGCGATGACGATGTCGAGGAACAACGAGTACTGGTCGATGTAGCGGTTGTCGTAACGCGCCCGGTCCTCGATCGACGAGTCGCCGCGCAGATCGTGCACCTGCGCGAGACCGGTGATGCCCCCTGCGACGCGGGTCCGCTCGGGATAGGTGGCGAGCTCCTCTGCGAACTGCTCGTGGAAGACAAGGCGCTCGGGCCGCGGCCCTACCAGGCTCATGTGCCCGAGAATCACGTTGAGCAGCTGCGGCAGCTCGTCGAGTGACGTCCGCCGGAGCAGGCGGCCGGCCGGCGTGCGTCGCGGGTCGTCCGGGACCGTCCATCCCGTATCGGCGTCGGCGGTGCGCGTCTCTCCCGCTCCTCGGTCCTGCCCGACGTCCTGCCCGACGGGCTGGGCTCGTCCACCCGCACCCTCTCGCTGCCTGCCTCGGCGCCACGCTACCTGGCGAAGCGTTACAGCGTTGGAAGACTCGCAAAGAGGACGACCGCCCAGCCGAGGCTGATCGCCCCGAGCACGAGGACCGCGATACGCATGGGCGACCACACGAACCGCAACGAGATCCCGGCAAAGAACAACACGGTGGCGAAGAACACGGTCGTCAGCACGTACGAGTCGGTGTTCTCGGTTGCTTCCTTGCCGCGCTCGAAGTGTTCCGTGCCGGTTTGCTCGAGCCGGTCGGCCTTCTCGAGCTCGGCTACGTGGTACTGCGGCACCCGTAACGGGCTGGCCTCCGCCGCCGGTTGTTCAGCGGGTCCTGCGCCAGCCACGCCTCGAAGGCGGGGAGGAACTCGGGCCGGAAGCGCCGCTCGTAGAGCTGGGCCAACGTCTGGTCGTTGGTGGTGGTGACCTCCAGCCAGCGGTTGAAGTTCAAGAGATCTTGCGTGCGCTGCTGGCCGCCGGTGGTCGCCGCCCGGTTGGCGAGGTTCCGTGCTGTGTTCGCCTGCGCGTACTCGCGGGCCTGCCTCCCGTTCCACCGCGCGCCCTGGTACCCGCTCCATGCGATGCCCACGGTCGCCAGTGCGAGCAGGAGGGTGGCCATCAGCTCGAACGTCCGCTCGTGTCTCAATTTCGGACCGTCATGCTGCTCGGTCAACTCATGGGGAGCATGGACGTGCACGTGCTCGCTCACGGCGGGCAGCCTACGTACATGCCGCGGCGCGCCGGCGGCTCACTCGAACGGCATCTGCAGCCCACGAATCCATCACCGACCACGGGTAGCGTGCGGAGCCGTGCGTGTGCTGACGGTTGCCACGGCGTTCGGCGTCGTGCTGAGCACGGCTGTCGTGCCCGTTGGAGCGACGACGGGCAGCACGGACCGGCTCCCGCCGGGCGACCAACAGATCACGATCGAGTTCGGCGGCGGTACGCGCGAGTACCTGGTGCACGTGCCGGCGGGCGCTGAGAACGGGAAGCGCCTGCCGGTCGTCTTCAACTTCCACGGCGGCGGGAGCGACGCGCCGGCCGAGAAGGCCTACTCGCAGATGGACACGACGGCGGACCGGCACCGGTTCGTCGTCGTGTACCCGCAGGGCACGCCCCCCGCACCGGGCGTGCAGAGCCTCCGGACCTGGAACGCAGGAGAGTGCTGCGGGCCGGCGCGGAGAGAACAGGTCGACGACGTCGGCTTCACGCTCGCCGTGCTCGACGATCTCGCCGGACGTACCCCCGTCGACCGCAGACGCGTCTACGCGACCGGGATCTCCAACGGCGGGATGATGGCCTACCGCCTAGCCGCCGACGCGTCGAAGCGCGTCGCGGCGATCGCGTCGGTTGCCGGTCAGGTCGAGGTCACGAAGTTCGCACCCGGCCGCCCCGTCGCTGTGATGGAGTTCCACAGCGTCGACGATCCGCGAGCGCTCTACAACGGAGGGCTCGGGCCGCCGTTCCCGGGCACCGCGATCCAGAACCAGTTCGCCTCCGTGCAGAAGGGCATCGACCGCTGGGTTGCCCACGACGGCTGCCGCCGCGCGCCGAAGACAGGAGCCACCGCGCGCGGCGCGGCCGGCAGCGCCGACGAAGCCGAGACCGCGACGCGCATCACCTACGCGCCGTGCAAGCAGGGCACCGAGGTCGTCCTGTGGAAGCTCACCGGCGCCGGACACGTGTGGCCCGGGACGCCTATCAACCTCAGCGGCACGCCGCGCGGGGCCGTGCTCGGCGAACCGACGAACCTCGTCGACGCCAACGAGGTGATGTGGGAGTTCTTCTCGAAGCACCCGCTTCCCAAGACGTAGAGGCCGGCCGCGTCACGACTCGACCTGCGTCGACACCGGCCCGACGGTCAACGCGCCCGCGGCGTCGAGCGCCAGTGGCGGTAGGTACTCGGCAACCGGTGTCCGCGCCCACCACGCGCCGGTCTCGCGCCGCTCGGCCCGGGTCGTGAACCGGTAGCGGAACAAGCGGGCGCGCACCAACGCCGGCGGCTGTTGCTCGAAGGGATTGTCCCGCAACAGTTTCACCGTCGGCCGGTCGCCTTGGAGCAACCGCGCCACGAGCTCGATGATCCACGGGTACCGCTCGGGTGGCCCCATCGCCGCGAACCACATGAGCCAGTCGAGTCGCAGGTGGTACGGAGCGACTTGCGGCGGGATCCGCTTGGGATCGCCGGGTTTCCCCTTGAACTCGTACTCGCGCCAACTCGTCGCCGCGGTGGCGGCAGGGTCGTCGGTGCCCTCGAGGATGATCTCGTAGCGCGTCTTCGTGATGTGCCCGAACGCGCCGTACGAGCCGACGAAGTGGAAGCGGTTGAAGCTGAAATTCATGAGCTGGCGACGCGACAGCAAGTTGCGCACCGGCCAGTAGCTGAGCACGGCGACGAGCACGGTCAGCGCGATCACGAGCCCTTCGAACCAGGTGGGCGTGGCCGCCAGCCGGGGACGGTCGAAGGGGAGCACGTGGCCGAGCGTGCTGTCGCTGAAGGCAAAGATGGCCAGGACGATCGTGATGAAGTTCAGCCACGAGAAGTTCCCCGAGAGGATCAGCCACGTCTGAGTCAGGACGATGATCCCGCCCGCAACACTGGCGATCGGCTGCGGCGCGAACAAGAAGAACGGCACGACGAGCTGGGCGAAGTGGTTGGCCAGCACCTCCACCTTGTGCGCCCGGCCCGGCAAATGGTGGAAGAACCAGCTGAGCGGGTTGGGCATCGGCTGGGTCTCGTGGTGGAAGTGGAGACACGTCAGCTCGCGCCAGCACCGGTCGCCGCGCAGCTTGATGAGCCCGGCCCCGAACTCGAGCCGGAACAGGAGCCACCGCATCAGGAACACGACGAGCACGGGGGGCGCCGTGCGCGCGTCACCGAGGAACACCGCCAGCGCGCCCACCTCGCACAGCAGTGATTCCCAACCGAACGAATAGAACGTCTGGCCCACGTTGACGATCGACAGGTACAGCGCCCACAGCGCCAGCCACACGAGCATCGACGCCCACAACGGCCCGGCCTGCGGCAGGCCGACTACCACGCTCGCCGCGAGCAGTACGCCGGTCCACGCCACGACGACGAGGAGTCGGTCCGAGTAGCGGAACTGGAACAGGCTCGGCGCGTCACGGAACCGGACCATCCGCACGAAGCGCGGCACGGGCAGCAGCCCCCGCTCGCCGAGCAGCGGGCGGAACTGGTTGACGGCGACCAGGAACGCCACCAGGTAGATGACGCCGAGGGCGCGCTCGAACACGAACCTGCTCAGCCAATACTCGGGCGCCTCGAACCAGCCCACATCCGGCTCCGGCGGTGACCGCGGTGACCCTGCGGCGCAGCGTAGGTCTTACGCGAACGCCTAGCTCGCGTTCAGGCCGCCTTCAGAAAACTCCCAGAGACTGCGGTCTGCATCGCACCCCCCACAGGAAGGGACTTGTCATGCGTTCCAAGCTCCTCGCATCGGCCGTCGTGGCGACGGCCCTCGCCGGCGGCGCCACGTTCGGCGTCGTCGGCATCGCCGGCGCACAATCCGGTGGCGACCCGCCCCCCGCCGAAGCGGGCAGGGGCGGCGCCCACGGTCCGAAGCTCGACGCCGCCGCCAAGGCGCTGAACCTGAGCGTCGACGACCTGCGATCGAAGCTCCAGGGTGGCAAGACGCTCGCCCAGGTCGCCCAGGACCAGAACGTCGACAAGCAGAAGGTGATCGACGCGATGGTCGCCGACGCGACCGCGCACATCGACCAGGAGGTCCAGGACGGCAAGCTCACCGCCGACCAGGCGACGCAGCGGAAGTCGGGCTTGAACGACCGCATCACCAAGCTCGTCAACGAAGGGAAGCCGAAGGGTGATCACCGTCCGAAGCTCGACGCCGCGGCGACGGCGCTGAACCTGAGCGTCGACGATCTGCGTTCGAAGCTCCAGGGTGGCAAGACGCTCGCCCAGGTCGCCCAGGACCAGAACGTCGACGCGCAGAAGGTGATCGACGCGATGGTCGCCGACGCGACTGCGCACATCGATCAGGAGGTGCAGGACGGCAAGCTGACCGCCGACCAGGCGACGCAGCGCAAGTCGA
>JALZAA010000110.1 GCA_030948625.1 Actinomycetota bacterium | reverse complement strand
GTATGGTACGAATGCGGCTGTCCCCGACTGCGTAGGTGCCGCGACCCCCGATCTCACTTTCCTTTCACGGAAGCGACCCTCGAACCTGGGAGTGGTCAGCCTCCCGCTCCCTGCTGAACAAAATGGGCAACTGACCCTCCGAGAAAACATGGGCACAAGAGGGTCGCGATGAACGGATTCATTCGGAAACTCGGCAATTCGTCGCTCGATGACCGGCGCTGACTGTAGATCAGCCGCCTTTGGCTGTGGGGGTTCTATTCCCTCTCTGCCTACCAGTTTCCGCAGTGACGACGGGCCGAAAGGCTCGTCGTCGCGTTTTCAGCTCACCGACAAAAGGCGGCTGACCCGCGTGGAAGGTTGCTGACCAAAGGCGGTTTTCTGCAAGGCCATTTGGGCATCGCTCGGCGATCCTGGACTGGGACGGCGTGGCTGTATCGCTCGACCTGCTCCAGCGCTGCCAGCCACCTTGGCGTTTGAGTTCGAGGAATGACGCCTCGGGGGCGCGCATGAAGTTCGTAGCCCAGGTATGGCGGAGCAGATGTGCGGAGAAGTCGCGAAGCCCGGAGCGAGTGCGAATCCGCTGGAACAGTTTTCCGAAACCATCGATGGTGTAGTGGTCACCGGTCCGCGTGGAGAAGAGTGGTGCGTCGGGATCACGACTGGTCCCGCGCTTGCGGAGATGACGCTCGAGGTCACGGGCGAACGCCCGGGTGCAGTGACGCAGTTCGGCCCTTGCTGAACTTCGAGGTCTCCGGCCGGACGTTGAACTCGCCACGGGTGAGGTCGAGATCGGCGACCCGGGCTTCGCGCAGTTCGTTGAGCCGGAGCCGAGTCCCGAGGATGTAATGCCGCGCGGGCGACCAGGCTGATCGAGGTCGCTGCTCGGATGACCCGGCTGGTCTGTTCGTCGGAGTCCGCAACGAAAGCAGGTCTGGTTCGAAGGTCGCGGTGAACGGACGCCCCCGGTCGCGGTGCCACCGCCTCCGAGAACGCTTGCTGTTTCCGCTACCGCTCGTTCGCAAGAAGGCTCAGGTCTGAGGCCAACACGTCCGGAGTGACGGTGCTGTGTAGGAGCAGCCTGCCGCGCCCGTGCTTGTCGATGAGATACACGACATCGGAGTGGAGCACGTCGCGCGTGCTGACGGCCTGGGCGATTCCGTAGGCCTGCCACACGCGCGCGAGCGTGGCCTGTGACCCGATGAGGTAGCGGAGCGATCCCTCAAGCCGATGGTCAATCACGAATTGCCGTGTAGTGGTCGGCGTGTCGCCCTGCGGGTCGACGCTCACCGCGATCAGCGTGACGCTCTTCGCCGCGTCGCCAAGGCGATCCCGGGCCCCGCGAATGGTCTCCGCAGTCAGCGGGCAGGTATCGACGCATGAGGTGTACAAGAAGGTGAGCAGAACCACGCGACCGCCGAGCGATGACAATGTGACAGTTTCCCCGGTGGGACCGTCGGTCAGCGTGAAGTCGGGAGCGAGCGCGCCCGGCAGGGGATCCCCAACGAGCTTGGCGGGCGCGCACGCGGTCGCGATGACCGCCCACGCGATCACGAGGACGGCGATTCGGAGCGCCACTCCCATTCAACCAAACCTAAATCTTGACCGCCGGCCCGTCGACGCGCATGCTCCCCCCGGCCCCTCTGGGAGGGCTCACCGAGGAGGAAGACTTGATGCGGAAGACCGTCTGGGCCACCGCGCTTTCGGCGATGCTCAGTGTCACCGGACTGTTCGGGTCGCCAGCACTAGCCGCTGGCGGGCACACCTGGCAGGTCCAGGCGGGGTCCCTGGCGTTCGGCGCCACGGGGCCGACGGGAGGCGGCAACCGGTTCTACCCAGCCGCTATCGCCATCCATCAAGGCGATAGCGTCACTTTCAGCCCGATGGGTGCCCACACGATCACCTTCAATCGCCCAGCTGCGCCGGTCTTCGCGCTCTTTGGTCCGTTCGGTGACCGGACGATCACGTCGCCCACCCAGCGGACCAACTCGGGGATTATCGGGCAGGGCCCAGGGACCTACACGCTCACCTTCGCATCGACGTTGCCGACCGGCCGCTACACGATCATCTGCGGCCTGCACATCGGCATGAGAGAGACGATCGCGGTCCTCCCGTCCACTGAAAAACTCCCCAAGACCGACGCCGAGTATCGCGCAATCGCGCAGAAAGAGATTGCCCGCGATCTCGCCAACCTGGCCGACATCGCCGCCGACGCGCGTGACAACAACGAGGACGAGGACGGCAATCCGAGCGTCCTCGTCGGCGCGGGGAACACACGTGTTTCGAACCTCCGCTTCTTCCCGGGGGCGGTCACGGTCCACGTTGGCCAAACGGTCACCTTCCTCAAGACGCAGGATCCGACCGAGCCGCACACAGTCACGTTCGGGACCGAGCCTGCTGACCCGCTCGCGCAGCAACTGGCCCGCGGCGGATCCACGTACAGCGGGACCGAGAACATCAGCTCGGGCTTCATGTCTACGCCGGCCCAGTACGCCTTCTACCAACTCGCCGGCACCCCATTGCCGGTCGCGCTGACGAAGTACAAGGTCACTTTCACCAAGGTCGGTGACTTCGCGTACTTCTGTGCAATCCACGACGTTGTGGGCATGCGAGCAACGGTTCACGTAGTGCCCTGATTCGCCAATTCCACGGATCCAGTGAGAGCGCGCCGGGTTGTTCGCCGGCGCGCTCTTGGCGTCCGAGGCGCCCGGCGAACCTGTGCCGCATCTGCGCGGATCCGGTTGGAAACGTTGGCGGGCCTCCCGCTCCATGCTGAACAAAGATGGGCTGCTGACCCTCCGAGATAACTTGCGCTTCGCAGGGCCGCGATTGACAGAGAGGAAGGCGCAACCAAGGCGGCTGTTGCCGCCACCCCGGCCCGGAGCGCCTGTACGGCGGGAGTAGAGTGCGCGTCGTCCCTGTCGGATCGTGGGAGGTTGCGAGTGAGTTACTCCGTTGAGGGCGATTACTTCGAGGCATGCAACTGCACCGTCGTGTG
>JALZAA010000103.1 GCA_030948625.1 Actinomycetota bacterium | reverse complement strand
CAGATGCGCGCGCTCGACGTCCCGGTAGTGCTCCTGGAGCGCTTGCCACTCGGGCGTGGCGGTGATGGGGGGCATGCCCCCTTCCTATCCCCGCTGTGCGCGCGGGTCGAGCGCGCTCGAATGCGTGGGCGGGAAGTGCCGCTACTTCTTGGTGGTGGTAGTGGGCGCGGCCTTCTTGGTCGTCGTCGTGGCCTTCTTAGTGGTCGAAGTGCCACCACCCTTCTGCCGGCTGGAGGTGGTCGTCGTCGTCTTCTTCCCGTCGCCGCCGCCACCGCACGATGCGGCGGTCAGCGGCAACAGCACGACCGCACCCACCAGGAAGCCGTACACGAAACGGGGAATGCCCGGCCGGTCCTGCCGCATGTCACGCGCTCCTATCTCGTTCCGGACGTCGCTGCGATCGTACGGAACGGAGCAGACGCACTCGCGTACCGTCCTTACGATTCATGGAAATGCGCGCTGCACGGCGTCGCGCGCCACTTGTTGGGCGACAAATGGGCCGTACCTAGGGTGGCCGACCTCGAGATGACGATGGCTTCTTCTTCATGACGAAGACCTCCGAGGCGTGGACGGCCACGACGACCGTGCCAGCCATGACCATCGCCACCGCCACGCAGACTCCGGCGTGACCAACGTCTCCCCGCAGAATTGGAATCCGAAGGGGGTCCAGGGGGTTGACTGATACCGATGAGTATCGGATACTGCTCAGTATCCAATACTGTCGAGTATCCGGATACCACTCGGAATCTCTGGAGGCCCGATGAGCAAGGTCCACTCAGGTGCGCCGACCGTCACGTCGATCGGGAAGCATGAGGCCCAGGCCTGGCTGCTGAAGCAGCTCGGCTACGAGCGTGTCCTAACCCGGCTTCGTGCCGCGCACGCAGCCGAGCAGGTCGGTGCGCACGAGCGAGGCGTGGCAGCCTGAGGTCGTGACCCAGGCACCGGAGCGGCTCAGCCGCGAGGAGAAGAAGGCGCGCACCCGGGCCCAGCTCATCGACGCCGCGGCGACGGTCTTCGCCCGCCATGGCTACGTCGCCGCCTCGCTCGACGAGGTAGCGGAGGAAGCCGGACTGACCAAGGGCGCCGTCTACTCCAACTTCGACAGCAAGGAAGATCTGTTTCTGGCCGTGATCGACGCGCGGCTCGACCAGCCCATGCGACACGGCGTCGAGGTCATCAACACCTTCACCGGCACGTCGGAGGAGCACGCGATGGCCGGCGCGCGCGTCTTCGTCGACACCGTTCAGCAGGAACGCGACCTGTTCCTGCTGGCGATGGAGTTCACTATCCACGTCGCGCGTCATCCCGAGCTTGGCCCCACGCTCGTCACCCGCATGCGCGAGCAGCTGGCAAGCGTCGCGGACATCATCTCGGAGCACTCGAAGAACCGCGTCGACCCGTTACCCCTGCCTGCCGATCAGATGGCGATCGCCGTCGAAGCGCTGTCCACGGGGATCGCGCTCCAGAAGCTCGCCGATCCCGAGAGCGTGCCCGACGACCTCCTCGGCCGGCTGTACACGCTCTTGTTCCGACTTCCGACCGATTCCTGAATCAACCCGGTAAACGACAGGCGCGCCGGTACGATTTCCGGCGTGACACGAGTTGGATTCCTCGGCCCGCACGGCACGTTCGCCGAAGAGGCCGTCCTCACCCAACCCGATCTCGCCGACCAGGAGCTGCGCCCCCTGCGCTCCGTCCCCGATGTGATCAGCGCGGTCGAGCGCGACGAGGCCGACATCGGGCTCGTCCCGATCGAAAACTCCATCGAAGGCACGGTGAGCGTCACGCTCGACACACTCGCCTTCGACACCGATCTGCTCATCCAGCGTGAGATCGACCTGCCGATCTCACTCAGCCTGTGCGCGCTCCCGGGCACGAAGCTCGACGAGATCCGTACGGTGCTGTCGCACCCGAATCCGCTCGGCCAGTCCCGCGTCTGGCTGGCGGGCAAGCTGCCCGACGCCGACACGCTGGTGACGAACTCGCCCGCCGAGGCCGCCGCGCAGGTGGCGCGGTCGGACGACCGGACCCGGGCCGCGATAGGAACCAAGTTCGCCGCGCGCCTCCACGGGCTCGATCTGCTCGCAACGGAGATCGAGGACCACCCCGAGAACGAGACCCGCTTCGTGCTCGTCGGCCACGGCATCCCTGCGCCGACCGGGCACGACAAGACCAGCGTCGTGTGCTTCCAGCGCGAGGATCGTCCCGGGTCGCTGCTCGCGATCCTCCAGGAGTTCGCGGCCCGTGCCATCAACCTGACCAAGCTCGAGTCCCGCCCGACGAAGCGCAGCCTGGGCGACTATTGCTTCTTCATCGACTTCCACGGGCACATCGCCGACGAGCTGGTCGCCGACTGCCTGCGCAACCTGGCGGCCAAGCAGGCCGAGGTCAAGTTCCTCGGGTCGTATCCGGTAGCGGGTGAGGAGGACGCGCAGCAGCGGCGCGAAGCCGCCGGCAAGGCCTGGGAGCAGGCCGCACAGTGGGTCGACGACCTGCGCGGCCGCGTCCTGCCACCGGGCTCCTCTACGTGATCGATCTCCGGCGGCTCCGCGAGGACCCCGCGTACCGGCGCGGCATCGAGCGCAAGCGGGTCCCCGAAGGTTTGCTCGAGCGCGTCCTCGAGGCGGACGACGGCCGTCGCGCCCTGCTCGCCGAAGTCGAGGAGCTGCGAGCGCGCCAGAACGTGGCGTCGAAGGAGATCGGGCGCGCGCCTGCCGACGAGCGCGACGCGAAGATCGCGGCAGCGAGCGCGCTCAAAGACGAGCTGGCCGCCAAGGAGCCGCAGCTGGCCGAAGCCGAGGCCAGGCTGCGCGAGCTCGTGCTCCAGATCCCGAACCCGGCCGATGCGTCGGTGCCGGACGGAGGCGAGGAAGACAACGAGGTGCTGCGCATCGTCGGCGAGCCCGCGGAGGCGCCGCCGCTGGATCACGACGAGTACGGCGTCGGCATGGGATTCATCGACACGAAGCACGCGGTGGAGACGAGCGGGTCCCGGTTCGCGTACCTGATGCGCGAGGGAGCGCTGCTGGAGCTGGCCCTCGTGCAGTGGGTGATGAGCCGTGTCGTCGCCGAGGGGTTCACCCCCGTCGTGCCGCCGGTGCTCGTGCGCGAGCACGCGATGGAGGAAGCCGGCTTCTTCCCCACCGACCGAGCCCAGGTGTACGAGGTCGACGGAGGGGAGCTGTTCCTCGTCGGGACCAGCGAGATCCCGCTGTCGGCGCTGCACAGGGGTGAGATCGTCGACACGGGTGCACTGCCGTTGCGGTACGGCGGCTACTCGACGTGCTTCCGGCGCGAGGCGGGCACGTACGGCAAGGACACCCGCGGCATCTTCCGCGTGCACCAGTTCGACAAGGTGGAGATGTTCAGCTTCGTCCACCCCGATCGTTCCGGGGAGGAGCTGGAGGCGATCCTCGCGTTGCAGGAGTCGATCGTGGCGGCGCTCGGGTTGCCGTATCGGGTGGTGAATTGCGCCACCGGCGAGCTCGGCGCGGCGGCGGCGAAGAAGTACGACATCGAGGTGTGGCTACCGTCCGAGGGGCGCTACCGCGAGCTGACGTCATCCTCGAACTACACCGACTTCTCGGCCCGTCGACTGGGGACGCGCTTCCGTGCCGATGGGGGTACGCAGCTCGTGCACACGCTCAACGGCACTGCATGCGCGGTCGGTCGGACGCTCGTCTTCTTGCTCGAGCACTACCAACGGCCCGACGGGGCGTTCGCGGTACCCGAAGTGCTGATCCCGCTGTGCGGGTTCGATCATGTCGAGGCGCGCAACACCTAGCCTCGTAGCCGGAGGGATGCCGGAGCGGCCGAACGGGATGGTCTTGAAAACCATTGAGGCGCGAGCCTCCGTGGGTTCGAATCCCACTCCCTCCGCGCGGCCCTGAAGCGGTCGTACGCGAGAGCGAGCACCCTCGACGGGTGCTCGCTCTCTTAGTCTCGTGCTGACCTCATCAGATCCAGACCTCCTAGGCACCCGAGGGACCGGCGAAAGCTACTCAAGCTCGGCATATGGTTCAACCTCCCCGCCCCCGGGCCGCCTGGGGCCAGGGTCCGGAC
>JALZAA010000081.1 GCA_030948625.1 Actinomycetota bacterium | reverse complement strand
ATGGCCGGGTTCATGACGGTCCTCGAGCAACCGATTCACGATGCCTACGGCGGCTTGATCACGAATACGCACCCTTCGCTGCTTCCCGAGTTCAAGGGCGCGCACGCGGTCGACGAGGCGCTCGCCGCCGGTGTCGAGGTCACGGGCTGCACCGTGCACCTCGCGACCCTGCAGGTCGACGCGGGGCCGACCCTCGCTCAGGAGACGGTGCCGGTCCGTCCCGACGACACCGCCGAGTCGCTCCACGAGCGCATCAAGGAGGTCGAGCGTCGGCTCTACCCGCGTGTGCTCCGGCAGCTTCTGGAGGACGCGTGAACCGCCGCGCTCTCGTGTCGGTCAGCGACAAGACGGGTCTCGCCGAGCTCGCCCGCGGCCTGCACGACCTGGGCTACGAGCTCGTCGCGTCCGGCAGCACCGCCGCCGCCCTCGAAGACGCCGGCATCCCCGTCGTGACGGTCGAGTCCGTGACCGGCTCGCCGGAGATGCTCGACGGTCGGGTGAAGACCCTCCACCCGAAGGTTCACGGCGGCATTCTCGCCGACCGCGGCAACTCCGCCCACCGCGCCGACCTCGAGCGCCAGGGCATCGAGCCGTTCGACCTCGTGGTCTCCAACCTGTACCCGTTCCTCGACCGGCCCGACATCGAGACGATCGACATCGGCGGTCCCACGCTCGTGCGCGCCAGCGCGAAGAACCACGCCTGGGTCGGCATCGTCACGAGCCCCGGGCAGTACGGCGACGTGCTCGACGAGCTGCGCGAGAACGACGGCGCCCTCTCGGACGAGACCCGGCGCCGGCTCGCGCTCGAGGCGTTCGCGCACACCGCGGCCTACGATGCCGCCATCGTGGCGTGGTTGCAGCGCGACGAGACCCTGCCTCGACACCTCGTGCTCGCGCTCGACCGCACCGCCGAGCATCTGCGGTACGGCGAGAACCCGCACCAGCAGGCGGCGCGGTACCGGCGCGCCGGCACGACCAGCTGGTGGGACGCCGTCACGCAACACAGCGGAATCGCGCTGTCGTATCTCAACTACTACGACTCCGAGGCCGCCTGGCAGCTCGCGCACGACCTCGGCGAGAGCCCGGCGTGCGCCATCATCAAGCACGCCAACCCGTGCGGCGTCGCCGTCGCCGTCGACACCGCGACCGCCTACCAGCACGCGCTCGAGAGCGACCCGCTGTCGGCGTTCGGTGGCATCGTCGCGCTCAACCGCCCCGTCGACGTCGCCACCGCCGAGCGCATGGTCGCCGGGCCGCAGGCCGATGTGATCATCGCCCCCAACTACGAGCCGGGCACGCTCGACGCGCTCGTCAAGAAGCGCAAGAACACGCGCGTGCTCGAGGCCCCCGCACCGACGCGCGACCGGCTCCACTTCCGCCCGCTCACCGGCGGGTTCCTCGTCCAGGAAACGCCCCACTTCGAAAAGGGCCGCGACGAGTGGCGGGTCGTCACGAAGATCGCGCCGACCGACGAGCAGTGGCTCGACGCCGAGCTCGCCTGGCGCATCTGCGGGCACGTGAAGTCCAACTGCGTCGTGCTCGTGAAGGACCTCCAAGCGGTCGGCATCGGTGCCGGCCAGCAGAGCCGTGTCGGCGCCGGCGAGATCGCGGCGAAGCAAGCCGAAGGCAGAGCCGAGGGCGGCGCGTCCGCCACTGACGGCTTCTATCCCTTCCCCGACGGTGTCGACGCCGCCGCGGCCGCCGGCGTCGCGGTGGTCGTACAACCCGGGGGATCGGTCCGCGACGACGCTGTCATCGCACGCGCCGACGAGCTCGGGCTGGCCATGGTGTTCACCGGCGAACGGCAGTTCCTGCACTGAGGGGCGGTGACATGACGGCGCAGCTACTCGATGGCAACGCGCTGCTCGAGGCGGTGAAGGCCGACCTGATCGAGCGCGTGAAGCGCCTCGGCGACCGCGGCGTCACGCCCGGGCTCGGCACGATCCTCGTCGGCGACGACCCGAACAGCGCGTCGTACGTGCGCATGAAGCACGAGAACTCGGCCGAGATCGGGATCACGTCGTTCCACCAGGAGCTCCCCGACGACGTCAGCCAGGAGCGACTGTTCGCCGCCATCAGCGAGTTCAACGAGAACCCCGACGTCGACGCCTTCCTCGTCCAGCTCCCGCTCCCCGACCATCTCGACGAGGAGGCGACGCTGCGAGCCGTCGATCCCAACAAGGACGTCGACGGCCTCCACCCCGTCAACCTCGGACGGCTCGTGATGGGCGTCGACGCGCCCGTCGCCTGCACGCCGGCGGGCATCCAGGAGTTGCTCGTGCACTACGGCGTGCCGATCGAAGGCCGGCACGTCGTCATCGTCGGCCGCGGGCTCACGATCGGACGGCCGCTGGCGCTGCTCCTCAGCCGCAAGCGTCAACACGCGAACGCCGCCGTGACCGTGGTGCACACCGGCGTTCCCGATCTTCCCTCGTACACGCGTGAGGCCGACATCCTCGTCGCCGCCGCCGGCGCGCCCCGCATGATCACGCCCGACTGGGTCAAGCCGGGCGCGGCCGTTGTCAGCGCCGGGATCACATTCGAGGGCCGGAAGTTGATCCCCGACGTCGACGAGTCCGTCGCCGAGGTTGCGTCGTGGATCACGCCCCGCCTCGGTGGCGTGGGGCCCACCACGCGCGCCATGCTTCTTCGCAATACGGTGGAGGCAGCGGAGCGGCGAGTCCGCTGAGCGGGGGGCACGAGGCACGGCGTGAGCGCACAATTCGACACACCTGCGCCTGCGCCCGAGCCGGCGACATGCCCGCTGTGTGGCACCGCCGTCCCGGCCCACGCGATGCGGTGCGTGTCGTGCGGCTACCACCTCGCCGGCGTCGACGGCCGGCCGGGCCCGTTCTCGCGCCAGGCGATGTGGTGGTCGGGGGCCGCGCTGCTCGCCGTGTACCTGCTCACGCTGCTCGTGGTGGCGCTCGCCCGCTAGGGAGCGCCGCGGCACCCCCCAGGTACGATCACCCGCGGAGCTCGCGACGGCGACCAGGAGGGATTGTGACTCCCGAGAAGATCAGGCTCGTCGACGGCCGGCTCGAGGTACCCGACGAGCCGATCATCCCGTACATCGAGGGCGACGGCACCGGCGTCGACATCTGGCCCGCGGCGCAGATGGTCTTCGACGCCGCCGCGGCCAAGCACGGCAAGAGGATCGAATGGAAAGAGGTCCTCGCCGGCCAAAAGGCGTTCGACGCGACCGGCGACTGGCTGCCGGAGGCGACGGTCGAAGCGTTCCGTGACCACCTCATCGGCATCAAAGGGCCCCTCACCACGCCCGTGGGCGGCGGCATCCGCAGCCTGAACGTGGCGCTGCGCCAGATCCTGGACCTCTACGTGTGCTTGCGGCCGGTCCGGTGGTTCCAAGGCGTGCCGTCTCCGGTCAAGCACCCGGAGAAGGTCGACATGGTGATCTTCCGGGAGAACACCGAGGACGTGTACGCGGGCAAGGAGCTCGAAGAGGGCACGCCGGAGGTCAAGCGGCTCATCGACTTCCTGCACGACGAGTACGGGTGGGAGATCAGGCCCGACTCCGGCATCGGGATCAAGCCGATCTCGGAGACTGGCTCGAAGCGGCTCGTGCGCGCCGCGATCGAATACGCGGTGAAGCGCAAGCGCACGTCGGTGACGCTCGTGCACAAGGGCAACATCCAGAAGTTCACCGAGGGTGCGTTCCGCAACTGGGGCTACGAGCTCGTCCGCGAGGAGTTCTCCGACGTGGCCGTGGGCTGGGACGACTGCGGCGGAAACCCCGGCGACAAGATCCTCGTCAAGGACAACATCGCCGACATCACGCTCCAGCAGGTCCTCACCCGCTCCGAAGATTTCGACGTGATCGCGACCACGAACCTCAACGGTGACTATCTCTCCGACGCGGTCGCCGCGCAGGTGGGCGGGATCGGTATCGCGCCCGGCGGCAACATCAACTACGTCACCGGGCACGGAGTCTTCGAGGCGACGCACGGCACCGCGCCCAAGTACGCGGGGCAGGACAAGGTGAACCCCGGGTCGGTGATCCTGTCGGGCGTCATGATGTTCGAGCATCTCGGCTGGCAGAACGCCGCCGACAGCATCGTCCACGCGCTCGAGGCCACCATCGCCGAGAAGATCGTCACCTACGACTTCGCCCGGCTCATGGAAGGCGCCACCGAGGTCAAGACCTCCGAGTTCGCCGCCGCCATCTGCGAGCGGCTCTGAGCAGGAATCGCGAATGTGATCCTCGCCGAGCTCAACGTCCGCCACACCCGGCGGCACCAGCCGACCCGTCGGGTGGCGCTCGGCGACACGTATCTCCCGGGGAACGGGCCCGCGTACGGCGCCGTCCTGATCGGCGCCGTGGTGGCCGACAACCTCGACGGCCTCGACGACGAGCAGCGTGAGCTGCTGCCGCGGCTGCTGGCCGACGCGACCGACGGCCTCAGCGTGCCGCGCATCGCGCTCCGCCACCGGCTGCAGACCGACACCCACGGCCTGGATCGGTCCCGCCACCGCATCGTCGCCGACGGTGGACCGCTCGTCCTGGAGCTCGACGCCCACGGCTGGCCCGCGCCGCAGGTTCTCGGCGCGGTCATGGCGACGGCGGCGATGCCGGCGTCTGGGCGCAAGCTCGCGCTCCGCGCCATTGCCGGCGCCATCGCCCGGCCCGGCGTTCTTCCCGAGGGGCTGATGGTGCGCCGCCTGCTCGAGGGCGTTCCCGGCCTCCGACCCTACGCGCCCGGCGCCGCCCGACCCAACGGCGGTGGGGCGGCGGACGTCGACACGTGGCTCGGTGTGCCCGCCGAGCGCCGCTGGGCCATGGAGGTGCTGGGCGTCAACGCCGGCGCCCGCATCGACCGCGAGGACGTGCAGCGTCGGTTCCGGCGGCTGCTGCGTGTCGCCCATCCCGACCACGGCGCCGCCGACCACGGCGCCGCCGAGCGGATCGCCGAGCTCGCCGAAGCCCGCGAGCTGCTTCTCGCGGTTCTGGACCTCTCGCAGTAGTTTTCCGCCATGGCCAAGCCTCCTGTCCACGTCACGGTCACGGGCGCCGCCGGGCAGATCGGCTACGCGCTCGTCCACCGCGTTGCGCACGGCGACCTGCTCGGTCCCGACCAGCCCGTGGTGCTCCGTCTCTTGGAGATCGAGCCCGCGCTGCCCGCGCTCGAGGGCGTCGTGATGGAGCTCGAGGACGGCGCCCACGCTCTCCTCGAGGGGATCGAGGCCACCGCCGACCTCAAGACCGCGTTCGACGGCGCCTCGTGGTGCCTCCTGGTCGGGTCGGTTCCCCGGAAGGCGGGCATGGAGCGCCGTGAGCTGCTCACGGTGAACGGCGGCATCTTCAAGCCGCAGGGGAGCGCCATCAACGACTACGCGGCCGACGACGTGCGCGTCCTCGTCGTCGGCAACCCGTGCAACACGAACTGCCTCATCGCGCGGTCCAACGCACCCGACGTGCCCGAGGACCGGTGGTTCGCGATGACCCGCCTCGACGAGAACCGCGCGAAGGCGCAGCTGGCGAAGAAGGCGGGCGTCCCGGTGCGTGAGGTCACGAACATGGCCATCTGGGGCAACCACTCGAACACGCAGTTTCCCGACTTCGTCCACGCCCGCATCGGCGGCAAACCCGTGCCGTCCGTGATCGCCGACCACGAATGGCTGCGCGGTCCGTTCATCGAGCGCATCCAGAAGCGCGGCGCCGAGGTGATCGAGAAGCGTGGCGCGTCGTCGGCGGCGTCGGCGGCGCATGCCGCGCTCGACACCGTCCGCAGCATCATCACGCCGACGCCAGCCGGCGACTGGCACTCGGTGGCGGTCGCGAGCCGGGGTGAATACGGGATCCCCGAGGGGCTCCAGTTCGGTTTCCCGGTCCGCGGTGACGGCAACACGTGGTCGGTCGTCGACGGCATCGAGCACGACGAGTGGGCGCAGGAGAAGATCAAGATCACCACCGACGAGCTCCTCGCCGAACGCGACGACGTGAAGGACCTGCTCCCCGGGTGAACGCGACGTGGTGGCGACAAGAGTCGCCGATCGGTCCGCTGACGGTGCTCGCCGGCGCTCGCGGGGTCCGGCGCATCGAGCTCGGCACCGCAGCCTGCGAGGCCGGCGGGGGCAACGGCGATGTCGACGCGGTCGAGGGGTGTGACGACGAGGTCGCCATCGAGCTCCACGAGTACTTCGCCGGCCGCCGCGTCCGATTCACGGTGCCGGTCGACCTGACCGCGGTGGACGCCGGCTTTCCGCGCGCCGTCTACGAGCTGCTGTATCAAGCGGTTCCGTTCGGCGAGACCGTCTCCTACGGCGAGCTGGCCGAGATGGCGGGTCACCCCGGGGCGGCCCGGGCCGTCGGCAACGCCATGAGCCGCAACCCGGTGCCGATCGTCGTGCCCTGCCACCGGGTGGTCGCCGCCGGCGGCCGCATCGGCGGGTACGGGCCCTCGGGCGTGGGCACGAAGCGAAAGCTGCTCGCGCTCGAAGGCGTCGAGCTCCCCGGCTGAGCCCGCATGGCCGACGAACACCGCGAGCGCTCGCTCGAGCTCGACCGCGTCGTCAACTTCAGCGACGGCGTATTCGCGATCTCGGCGACCCTCCTCGTGCTGTCGATCAGCGTCCCCCACAACCTGAAGGGCCCCGGCCTCGACGACAAGTTGTGGGACGCGTACTCGGATGCACTGCCGCATGTCCTCACGTACGCCCTGAGCTTCTTCGTCATCGGGCGCACCTGGCTTGCACACCACCGGATGTTCAAGATCGTCCGCCGCATCGACGCCCGGTTCGTCGCCCTCAATCTCGTGGTACTGGCGTTCGTGGCGGTGCTCCCGTTCCCGACCGAGGTGTTCGGCGAGTACCCGTCCTCGCGTCCCGCGCTGATCGTGTACGCGGGGGCGATCAGCGCGTCCGGCTTCGCGTCCGCCGCCCTGTGGTGGTACGCAACGCGTAACAACCGCCTGATCGATCCGGCGACGCCCCGGGACTGGGTCGCCCACGCCCATCTGCGAGCCCTGACCATCCCCGCGGTCTTCCTGACGTCGATCCCCATCTCGTTCATCTCCGTCGGAGCCGCCCAATTCTGGTGGCTCTGGCTGATCCCGCTGCGCTCCGTCCTTGCCCGTCGCTACGGCAAGATCACCGACATCTGGTGAGCCCCTGGCCGGGTCCCCGGCGGTAGGGCAGAATCTCGCC
>JALZAA010000040.1 GCA_030948625.1 Actinomycetota bacterium | reverse complement strand
GCCGTCGTGGAGGTTGCGGAGGTCCATTACGCAAAGAGTGGGGATCGCCATGTTGGCTATCAGGTTCTTGGCGACGGTCCGATCGACCTCCTCGCTCTGAACAGCGGCTGCAATGTCTGGATTGACCGAGATGAGGAACCGCATTGGAGTCGCTTCGATCGCCGCCTGGCGTCGTTCAGTCGGCTGATTCGGTTCGATCCGAGCGGTGTTGGACTCTCGGATCCGCTTGTCGGCGGATCGGGCCCGACGATCGAGCGTTGGATGGAAGACGCGGTGGCGGTGCTGGATGCGGTTGGGACCTCGCGTGCTGCGCTGTTCGGCGTGTCAACGGGAGGCTTGGTCGCCACGTTGTTCAGTGCCACCTACCCGGAGCGGACGTCCGCCCAGGTACTCATGCACTGCTTTGCTCGGATGGTTCGCGCTTCAGATTATCCGTGGGGCGTGCCTCAATCCGCCATCGACAGATTCGTGGACGCCGTGACCGACCCGAGCTACCAAGGAGACGCGGTCGACGACGCCGCCATGAGCGCCCCCAGCCTCGCCGCGGATGTCGAGTTTCGCTCGTGGTGGAAACGGGCGGGCCAGCGAGTCGCGAGTCCAGCGGCGGCCCGGGCCCAGGATGTCTTAACGACGCGCACAGATGTCCGTGGAGTGCTCCCGTTGATCAACACGCCGACGCTGGTGCTTCATCGGGTGGATAACGCCTTCGTCCGGATCGGCCACGCGCGGTATCTCGCCGAAAACATCGCGGGAGCCAAACTCATTGAGCTGCCCGGCCGAGACCACCTCCCCTTCGCTGGCGAGACCGATGCGTTGCTCGAAGACATCGAGGAGTTCCTGACCGGAACAAGAGCAACACCAAGCACGGACCGGATGCTGGCAACGATTCTGTTCACCGACATCGTCGCCTCCACCAAACGGGCGGCCAGCACCGGCGACCGTCGCTGGCGCGAGCTACTCGACAACCACGACCGCATGTCCGGGCGGCAGGTCCACCGCTTCGGGGGCCGACAGGTCCAATCCACCGGTGATGGCATCCTCGCCACCTTCGACGGTCCGGCGAGGGCCATTCAATGTGGACTCGCGATCTGCGACGGCGCACGCCAGCTCGGCATGGAAGTACGCGTCGGTCTGCACACCGGTGAAGTGGAACGACGCGGCGACGGCGTCGCCGGGATCGGCGTCCACATCGCGGCGAGGGTCCAAGCACGTGCGCAGCCAGGCGAAGTCTGGGTGTCGAGAACCGTTACCGACTTGGTCACCGGATCGGGGATCACCTTCAACGACCGAGGTGAGCACGAGCTCAAGGGCGTACCCGGAGCATGGCAGTTGTTCACCGTGCTGGACTGAGCGACGGAGGGGGCCGAATCCCCCAGGGTCAGGGAGAGGGGAGATCGATGGCGGGTGACCCGACGTGGGACTTCCGGGACCCGGCGAGCAAGGGCCGACTGCTCGGTGTGCTGGAGCGCGAGGTCGACGAGATGTTCGAACTCGCGGCCGCACCGGGGCGCTGGCACACCCCGACAGCGTGCCCGGGCTGGGAGGTCCGCGACATGGTCGGTCATCTGGTCGCCGAGACGGAGGGCTACCTGTCGGCGTTCGACCGCGCACGCCGCGGCGTCGCCGCCGCGGGGACGCCGGTCGGCGTGGCGGGGATGGCCAAGGCAGCCGATGAAGCCGCCAAGGAGTTGCGCGAGGTGCCGCGTGACGAACTACTCGGACGCCTCCGCGACGAGACAGACCAGTTGATCCGCGACTTTGAGTCGCTGTCGGACGCCGACTGGTCGGGCCTCATCGTTCCTGACCGCTACCTGGGCCCGCTCCCGGCGATGATCATCGCCGAGGGCCTGCTCGGCGGGTACACCGTGCACGGCTGGGACGTCCGCCAAGGCGTGGGCACGCCGCACGCGATCGCGGGGGAAGCGGCCGACCTGCTGGTGCCGTTCGTCTTCCTCCTCTGGGGGGCCACCGCCGACACTGCCTCCGTCAACCCGCCGTACTCGATCGGCATCCGCACAACCGGTCAAAACGGCGGCGACACCAGGTTCGATGTCTCCGCCGAGGGCCTCCGGATCGCGCCAGGCGACTTCGACGAATGTCGGGCGGTCCTCGAGTTCGACCCCGCGACGCTGGTACTCACGGCATACGGACGAATCAATGCGGGGACGGTGCGTGGTGACCAGCAGCTGGCCACCAGCTTCCGCTCACTGTTCGTCTCGATCTGATCGACCCGCGCACCGGGTTTCCTCGCACGGCGACAGGTAAGCACGGCCAACCCCGGTGAGATCCCGGCCGGCCAGCAACTCGTTAGAAAGCCAGACGGCAAAGCCGACGGCAGGCACGTAGACAGCCAACCGACCAGGGACCCCAGACGCTACGGAAGACCGCAACGCCCCCGCGAAACAATCAGGCACGTACGGCGAGCGGCAGCACGGTCTGGTGATATTGCGACCATGGGCCGAGGTAATAGTTCCCCCAAGGCGGCGAGCGCTGCTGTGGTCTTCGCGGTCGCGCTGAGCATGGTCAATGCGGACCCTCGGTCCATTGCGACAACCGGTTTGCCAGCGACATCTGCGATTGCCGCCGACTCGCCGGTCGTCTTCCGTGTGGAGACGTGATCGCCTCGAGCGACTATCCGGCGGCAAGCCATCCAGTGCACCCGAGCGCGTGACAGAATGTTCCGCTGTGCAACGCAACGTTCTGGTGCTGAATTTGCCTGCGTCCGCGTTTCGTCGGCCACACGTCAAACTCTGGCGACATCCGCAAAACGACCAAGTTGTCGACGCGTTCGCTCGAGACGGCTGGCACGGCTTTGAGCCGCCATTGCCTGACCTGCTAGTCGGATGTGTTCGGCGCTGGCACGGTGCGTTTTTCGATGTGGGTGCGAACACCGGTGTCTATTCGCTCATCGCCGCAGCTGCCCGACGAGACATCCACGTCCACGCCTTCGAACCCTTCCCGCCGGTATTGGACATCTTGCGCACCAACATCCAGCTCAACCGGCGCGCTCGGTCAGTGCGAATCATCCCCAAAGCTGTCTCAGATCGGAAAGGCATGGCAAGCCTCTACGTCCCCCCACCATGTGGCTTGGTCGAGACGAGCTGCTCGCTGGACCCGAATTTCAAGTCCGTCGACGCCACCCTCGACATACATGTCGACGTCGAAACGGACGTTCTCGACGACTACTGGGACCGGGTGGGACGGCCGGCTGTCGCGGTCCTGAAAGTCGACACGGAAGGCACCGATGACCGGGTTCTCGCCGGTGCATGTGGACTCATCACGCAAACCCGTCCGGTGGTGTTCTATGAGTTCTTGGCCCGCGGCCGTTCGGCGTTCTTCGAGACGTTGGCTCGCGGTCTCGACCTCGTCGAAATGAGGCTGCGCCCGCGCGAGGTCGTTCTCGCGCGAAGCGTCGAATTCGATGCCGTTGCATGGAACCACGCTCTCGTCCCTATCGAGAAGCTCGAGACTTTCTGTCAAATCGTCCACGACCGCCGCCTCGTAATCACAGATACCCGGAAGAGATGACGTGCGCACTCACAGCGAAGGAAGCGGACGAGAAGTTTTCGCACTACACGCCATAGCGCGCCATGTCGGCACGACTGTGTGCTGCGATAGCACGTGGGTTCGCATATGTGACGCGCCCTTGGGAGCGTCAACCGCGCTCATCAGGGCGTCAGCCCGACGGCGACGTCCCGATCTCATAACCCGAAGGTCGCGGGTTCAAATCCTGCCCGAGCCCTCCGAGCGGATTGGTCAAACATTGGTCAAACGTTGGGTCTCAAGAATGCCGGTTCAAGCCGCGAAGAAGGTCCTGCGCTCGACCTGTGCCTATCCAGCGCGTTGAGTTGGCGTGGCTGGGGTCGGGCCAGCGGAGGGTGCCTGCACGCGTTCGCTCGAAGGCGATCGAATGTCCCGCGGCGCGTGGATCATCTCCGAGCGCTTGAACTGGTTGAACAGCCGCTTCATTGACGGGGTCTACGAGGTTGGAGCCGCGATCTGGATGAGGTTACCGCAGGTGTCGTCGAACACCGCGGTGGTAACCACACCCATATCGGTAGGTGGCTGTGTGAAGCGGACGCCGAGGTCCACCAGGCGTCTGTACTCGCGGGCCACGTCGTCGACGGCGAACGACGTGAACGGTATGCCGTCGTGCACGAGCGCAGCCTTGAACGGTGCGACAGCGGGATGATCGCTCGGTTCGAGCACGAGCTCGACGCCGTCGGGATCATCAGGTGACACCACAGTGAGCCACGCGTACTCGCCCATTGGAACATCGTTCTTCTTCACGAAGCCGAGCACGTCTGTGTAGAAGCGCAGCGCCTCAGACTGATCGTCGACGAGCACGCTTGTCAGGTTGATTCTCATCGCTTCGCCTTTCGAGGGGTGATCGGCCATCGCTGAGTGATGGCCTCGAGGGGTGTGGTGTCGAGCAAATGGAACTTGTAACGACCCTCCCGCCGAGATATCACGAGTCCGGCCACTTCGAGGACATCGAGATGCTGCGAGACCGCCTGACGGGTCGATCCCAGCTGGTGCTTGCTCGCGAGGCGAGCACACAGCTCGAACAACGTTTGATCGTCACGTTCGAGAAGCTCGTCCATGATGGCCCGCCGGGTTGGATCTGCCAGAGCCCGGTACAGATCACTATCCACTCGCGAGATGATAGGCAAGTGAGAGCTTGCCTATCACGCAGGAGGCTCACCAGGCGCCGCCGTAGCCTCGGCGTCACGTCGGCAGCGAAGGGAGCGACGACATGGCGCTGATCCGCGTGCACCTCCTGAGTGGTGAAGTCGTCGAATTGCAGGACAGCGAGTCGGTCGATCAGGCATACAGCACCGTCGCAGATGCGATGCGGCAAGGCGTGGAGCTGGGCGGCCCGACGGGCGGCGGCACCTACGTGGTCATCCCCGGCGTGCAAATCCTGTACGCCGAGGTACAACCCTGATCCGCTCACCTGACCGGCGGCAACGTCACGAGGTTGTGTCGATCTCGGTGCCGCCGGTGAAACGCGAACGTTGCTTGACGACGGCTCCGGCGTGGACCACGCAGCCGGCGCCGAGTCCGGGGCCTCGCTGCTTCCGGGCTAGCTGCGTCGACCGGCGCCGACGAGCTCTTTGACCTCACCCACTTCGGTCGGTCGCGACTCTTCGTGCCCTTCGACGTCGACGCGGGGCACGACCCTGCTCAGCCACCGAGGGAGCCACCAATTGGCCCTGCCCAGCAGCTCCATGGTCGCCGGGACGAGCACCAGTCGGACGACTGTGGCGTCGACCAGGACTGCGGCGGCCAGACCGAGGCCGAACACCTTGAGCACCCGAACGTTGCCGAGCACGAACGACGCGAAGACGACGAACATGATGGCGGCGGCCGCCGTGATCACCCGAGCAGTGAGTGCCAGTCCGTCGGCCACGGCCGTGGCGTTGTCGCCCGTGCGCAGCCACTGTCCTCGGATGCGCGTGAGGAGGAAGACCTCGTAGTCCATCGACAGTCCAAACAGGATCGTGAACAGGAACAAGGGGATCCACGGATCGATGGGCCCCGTCTGCACTCCGATCACCGATCCCAGCCACCCCCACTGGAACACGGCCACGATCACGCCGTATGCGGCGCCGATCGACAGCATGTTCATCACGGCCGCCTTGACCGGCACCGCGATCGATCGGAACGCCACCATCAACAGGAAGAACGAGACGAGGATGACTCCTCCGATGACCAAGGGCAGCCGTTGGGAGAAGAAGTCGGCGGTGTCGATGCCGCCGGCCGTCGGGCCACCGACGAGCGCCCGCGTACCGGTGCCGTTCACCGCTGACGGGATCGTCTGGTTGCGGAGTCGCTGGACGAGCGACTTGGTCGCGTCGCTCTGCGGTGACGACCGGGGAATGGCAACGATCACGCCGGTGTCGCCGCTGGGGTTCAGCCGCGGCGGGACCACAGCCGCCACGTCCGGTGTCGATCCGATAGCCGCGGCCAGTTGATTGACGACGGCGGGATCGCCGCCACGGGACAGGTCGACGGCGACCGTAAGGGGTCCGTTCGTGCCGGGCCCGAAGCCCTGGGCCAACAAGTCGTAGGCCTTGCGGGTCGTGAGGTTCGACGGATCGTTGCCCGCGTCGGCGAAGAGCAGGTTGATCGAGAAGAGCGGCAGCGCCAACACGACCAGCACAGCCAGCGCGCTGAGGCCCGACGCGACGGAGCGCCTTTGGACGATGCGGCTCCAGCGGTACCAGATGCTGTGCGCGCCCGGCGTCGACGGCGCGCGGATTCCCGGCACGTGAAAGCGATCAATCGCGCGGCCGGCGAAGCCCAGCATGCTCGGGAGGAGCGTGAGGGAAGCGCCCATCACCAGGAGCACGGCCCCGATCGTGCCGAACGCCAATCCGTAGACGAACGAGACGCCGAGCAGGAGCAGTCCGAGGAGCGAGATCACGACGGTGCTGCCGGCGAACAGCACCGCCCGTCCCGACGTGTCGATGGCGTGGATCACCGCGTCCCGGGGCTCGGCGCCTTCCTCGAGTGCCTGGCGATGGCGAGTCACGATGAACAGCGCGTAGTCGATGCCGACGCCGATACCGATCATGGCGGCGAGCTGGGGACCGAACGACGGCACGACGAACGTGTGGCTCAGGAACGCCACCACACCGAAGCCGATCCCGATGCCGAACAGGGCGGTCATGATCGGCAGCCCCATCGCGACGACCGAGCCGAACGCGATGAGCAGGATGATGACTGCGGCGCCCACCCCGATGAACTCGGTGGACCCCGGTTGCGGCGCAAGCACGCGGCGGATCGGCGCGCCGCCGAGCTCGACCTGGAAGCCAGGCGCACGGGCCGCTTCGGCGGTGTTGATCACGGTCTGGATGTCAGCCTTCGCCACATCGGAACTTTGCTGGTCGAACTGGACCTGGGCGAAGGCGATGCGCCCGTCAGCCGAGATCTGGCTCTGGCCCCCGGGGTCGAAGGGACTGGTGACCGCGGCCACGTGGGGAAGACCTCTGAGTTGATTGATCAGCGTGCTGAACGTGGCCATGTTCGCCGGTGACGTCACGGGCGTGTTGGTGCGCACGACGACGTCCGCCGTGTCGCCGGCCCGGGCGGGGAACCTGGCTTTCAGGAGGTCCTGGGCTTGCTGCGACTCGCTGCTGATGCCGGTGAACCGATCCTGATAGGCACTGCCGACGAAGATCGAGGCCCGCGCTGACCACGACGAGCAGCAGGATCCACAGCACGAGCACCCTGCGGCGGTGGTCGTAGCACCACCCCGCCAAGCGAGCGAGCACACCTGTCTGCATCTACAACAGTTTCCGGCTCCAGACGCTCACGTACATCACGCGATCGCGGGTGGTTGTTACGGCGTGTCGACGTCGATCCGTCGTCCCGCGACTGCTGCGCGTAGCTCGTTGAGTTTCGTGAGGCTGGCTTCTGATTTGGCTTGGTGGGTTGCGGCAATGGCGAGGACGAGGGCTTCGATCACGACGAGTGTGGTGCCGTGGCTCGCGAAGAGCCCCGGTGCGCCGCGACCGCATTGAAGAGTCGTAGCCACGGCGCCACCGAGTCTGCGTCCGAGGCTGTCGGTGATGAGGACGACGGGCGCGGTGAGCGTCTCGGCGTGCTCGAGGAGGACGCGGACGTGTGATTGGAGCCGACCGTACGCGAAGACGACGATCGCGTCGTTGGGTGCGAGGGTCAGGAGCTCGTCGGCGAATGATGTGCCGGTGTGTACGAGCGCGCTGCTGGGTTTCCCAATCCGCTGCGTAATGAGTTGCCCGTAAGCGGCAAGGTGTGCGGACGGTCCGACGCCTCGCCAGACCACTCGATCGCGGCCGGCGAGGATCCTGACCGCTTCTTGGAAGGCCTCGGGAGAGACGTTGCGGGTGAGGGTCTCGAGTGCCGAAAGGTGGTTGCGAATCGCGGCGGGGAAGAGCTCGTCCTCTGACGTCTGCTCGAGGGTGCGGTGCAGACGCTCGCCCAGCGGCGGGTTGTCGCCATAGGCCGCCAGCGCCCGGCGGAGCTCCGCAAGGCCGCTGTATCCGAGCGACTGAGCGGTGCGCACGATCGTCGCATCGCTGGTGCCGAGTTGTTCGGCCAGTGCGGCCGCGGACAGCAGCGTGGCTTCCGGCCCCAGGTCGAGCAACCGCTCGGCGACGCGGCGTTCCGCGGGTGCGAGCGCCTCGCCGCGCTC
>JALZAA010000027.1 GCA_030948625.1 Actinomycetota bacterium | reverse complement strand
GACACGCCCGGCGTCAACATCGTCCGCAACGTGGGGTTGGGCGGCGAGCGGGAGGGGGAGGGCTCGCACGCGTACGTGCGCTACGAGAACGTGCGCGTGCCGACCGAGAACCTGCTCGGCGCAGAGGGGCAGGCGTTCGTGATCGCTCAGACGCGGCTCGGCGGCGGTCGCATCCATCACGCCATGCGGACGATCGGAACGTGCCAGCGGGCCTTCGACATGATGTGTGAGCGGGCGCTGAGCCGGGAGACGCAGGGCGAGGTGCTGGCGAAGAAACAGATGGTGCAGGACGCGGTCGCCGACTCGTGGATCCAGCTCCTGCAGTTCCGTCTGCAGGTGCTGCACGCGGCGTGGACGATCGACCAGGTCGGCGGGCACAAGGCGCGTACCGAGATCGCGGGAGTGAAGGTGGCCACGCCGAAGGTGATGCACGACGTCGTGTACCGCGCGATGCACACCCATGGCGCGCTCGGCGTGTCGAACGAGATGCCGTTCGCCGGCATGTGGCTGGCGGCGCCGATCATGGGCATCGCCGACGGGCCGACCGAGGTGCACAAGGTCACGATCGCGAGACAGGTGCTGAAGGACTACAAGCCGTACGAGGGGCTGTGGCCGCCTGCGCACCTGCCTGAGCGTCGGGCCGAGGCGCGGGCGAAGTTCGCGCACCTGCTCGACCTGGAGGTCGGCAACCTGTGACGGACGCGTTGTGGCAGTCGGCGGACGACGAGGCGCGGACGGAGGGCCTCGTCGACGCCGAGGCCCTGGCGCGCTGGATGGACGAGCGAGGGCTGCCAGGGGTAGGTGAGCCCGTCGAGACGCAGTTCATCAGCGGCGGCGCGTCCAACGAGATCTTCGAGTTCACGCGGGGCGACCAGCGCATGGTGCTGCGGAGGCCGCCGCGTGAGGTCCCGACGGGCCGCAACGAGACGATGCTGCGCGAGTACCGCGTGCTCGAGGCGTTGAACGGCACGGACGTGCCGCACCCGGAGGCGATCGCCGTGTGCGAAGACCCGACGGTGCTCGGCGCCGCCTTTTACTTGATGGGGCACATCGACGGCTGGTCGCCGATGAGCATGGGGCGCTCGTGGCCTGTGCCGTTCGACGCCGATGTCGAGGCGCGGCGCGGGCTCGGCTTCCAGCTCGTCGACGGCATCGCCAAGCTGGCCAAGGTTGATTGGCGGTCGCGTGGGCTCGTGGCCTTCGGCAAGCCCGACGGCTTCCACGAGCGGCAGGTCGACCGGTGGCTGGCGCACCTCTCGCGGTTCCAGTTCCGGGAGCTGCCCGGGATCGACGTCGCGGGGGACTGGCTGCGCGAGCACAAGCCGAGCCGCTACGAGCCCGGGATCCTCCACGGCGACTACCAGTTCGCCAACGTGATGTTCGGCCACGGCGCGCCGGCGCGGCTGGCGGCGATCGTCGACTGGGAGATGGCGACGGTGGGCGACCCGCTGCTCGACCTCGGGTGGGTGATCATGGGCTGGCCCCGGGAGGGCGACGAGCTCTCGAGCTTGGGGTACGTGGACTACACGGGGCTGCCGACGCGCGACGAGCTCCTCGACTACTACGCGAACGAGAGCGGCCGTCCCGTCGACGAGATCGACTACTACGAGATCCTCGCCCGCTTCAAGATCGCGATCGTGCTCGAGGGCGGCTACGCCCGCTACGTCGCCGGCGGTGCCGACAACCCGAAGATGGAAGCCTTCGGCCCCATCGTCCTCGACATGATGTCCAAAGCCGCCGACCTCTCGAGGACGACGCCGCTCTAACCGCTCGCCCCGATGCGTGCGTCAAGCATCATTATGTTGCTTCACGCACGCATCGACCGAAGCGATGACCGCGTCCGAGCGGTCGCGCAGGTCTTCCCACGTGAAGCGCAAAATACGCCACCCGACTGTTCCGAGCCGATTGTCGCGGCTGCGGTCTCGACGGCGCGCCTCCTCGCTGGCGTGATACGCGGCGCCGTCGAGTTCAAAGCCGACCTTGAGCTCGGGGTAGGCAAAATCGATTCGGGCGATGATGGTGCTGCCGGCGCGGACCTCGACCTGAGGCGCTGGCAACGGTACGCCGGCGGATCGGAGCACTTGTCGGAAGCGATTCTCCAGCACGCTCTCCGTCGGACATTCGCCTGCGACTCGAGAATCGAGCACATCCCGGACTGCCCGCGCGCCCGGCCTGAGCTCGCCGAGCTGGTCAAGGCGCCGCCAGACGGCAGCGATGTCGAGGAGATTCAGTCGCAGTCCGGCGTCCAGTACTGCTTCGAGCTGGGCGCTGCTCAGCACCACGCCCAGGTCTAGAAATGTTCGAACCGGTCGCGTGACCGGAATGCCCGCGATCTCGGTGATGTCGCGCTCTATCAGGTGGTACGACTCGTGCCATATGACATCGGCGGCTCGCCGGCGCCGGTGCCGTAGCGCTGTTACCTCAACGATCTCGGCAAGCATGTCCGGGAATCCCCAGAGAGCACCAGCAGCGCGGTGGGACGCTACGGCGGGGCCGGCAAGACAAGCAGCCATTAGTCGTTGGTGCCAGCTTCGTGCGGTACCGGCAAATCGGTAGACCGAATAGTCAGCCGTCAGCCAGCGCTGGGACGTCTGTCGTCGGTTGATCATCCCGCGCGTGAAGCCGACATCGAAGGCTTGCTGACGGGAGAACGCGCTGTGCTGGCGAGCCGCGATCGCAGCGATCCGCGCGTCCGGTGTGCGATGCGTGCGTGAAGCATCATTATGTTGGTCCATGCACGCATCAATAGCGCGGGGGTGTGACGGCTACGGGCTAGGAGCGGGGCAGGCCGAGGACGCGTTGGGCGATGATGTTCTTGTTCACCTGCGTGGTTCCGCCCGCGATCGTGTACGAGCGCATGGCGAGCCGATCGCGGCCCCAGCGGCCGGTATTGGCGTCGGGGCCGAGCACGTCGCCGGCGGCCTCCCCGAGGTGCTGCTCGGCTTCGCTCCAGACGAGCTTGGCGATGCTCGACTCCGGCCCCATCTCGCGGCCGTGCAGAGTCCCCGAGATCGCCCGCTGCGACAACAGCTTGAGGAGCTCGCCTTCCAGGTAGACGCGCGCGAGCGCTTGTCGAACGACTGGGTTTCGCCCGGCCGGTGTGCCCTTCGCTGTTTCCAAGAGATCGGCGATCTTCTTGCGCAGCCCGAGGTGCAGGTTCGCGACCGTGCCCCGCTCGTAGGTGAGCGTCGTCATCGCGACGCGCCATCCCTCGTCGAGCGGCCCCAGCAGCGAGTCGCGCGGCACGCGCACGTCGGTGAAGAAGATCTCGCTGAACTCTCGCTCGCCTGTGATCGTGACGAGGGGACGTGCGTCGATGCCGGGCAACGTCATGTCGATGAGCAGGCACGAGATGCCGCGGTGCTTCGGCGCGCTGCGATCCGTCCGCACGAGCAGCTCACACCGGTTCGCGAACGCGCCCAACGTGTTCCAGGTCT
>JALZAA010000477.1 GCA_030948625.1 Actinomycetota bacterium | reverse complement strand
GCCTTCCTGACTCGCCGATACCCGCTCGTCTCTCTCGCCGAGATCCGTCGACACCTCACGGCTGGGCAGCCGCTTCCCGCCGATGCCGTCCACGTCAGCTTCGACGACGGGTTCCGCAACACGCTGGCCGCGGCCGAGGTCCTCCACGAGTACCGGGTTCCATGGTCGATGTTCGTGATCGTGGACGCTGTGCTCGACGGCTACGTCCCCTGGTTCGTCCGACTGGCCGAAGCGGTCGAGGCGACGAGCCGCGTCCGTCTCCGCGACGGTTCGGTGTTCGACATGACCGCCCGACGCGAAAAGCGTCGGTTCCGCGAACTGGCCAAGTCCCATGTCATGGCCGCTCCGGCCGGTCGTGCCAACACAGTGGTCGACGAGATCCTCTCGCTCCCCGGCATGCGGGTTCCCGAGCAGCCGCGCTGGCCATTCCTTACCGTCGACGAGCTGCGCCAGCTCCAGCAGGCCGGCGCCGAGATCGGCAACCACTCAGCCCGCCACTGCAACCTGGCCCGCTGCTCTGCGCCCGAGCTGGGCACAGAAGTGCGCGAAAGCCGAACACGCCTCGAGAGTGCGCTTTCGGAACCTGTTCGCGCCTTCGCGTACCCGCACGGGCGCCATCGTCGGGCGGTGCGCCGAGCAGTAGCGGCGGATCACGACGTCGCGTTCGCGGTATGGACCTACCGGCCAGCCGGGAGTCGCTGGGCGATGCTGCGGGCCGATGCGGGACCAGACCTCGACAGCCTGCGGGCGGCGATGAGCTCCGACTACCGACTCGTCTACGGAATTCGCCGGCTCCGCTGGGCGACCAGGCCCACGGCGAACGAGATGCTCTATCGGCTGCGCCCGCGGCGAGCCCCGCTCGTGTCGCCGTCGTTGCCGTTGCGATAAGGGCACGCAGGCGCGGCGTCGGCTCCCGAGCGTTGTCACGGAAAGGCAGCCGACGGCCGGGTTTTCGTGACAACGGGGCGGGTTGTCATACCCCGCCGGCACCATCGGCTCGACGCCTCCCCCCTAGAGCTCGTTTCCCCTTTCCCGCGGCCGGCGACCAGCCGGGGGCGATCGACGCCCTCGCGCGGGGCGTCGACCGCGGTGACCGGTTCCAGACCCTGCTCGGCATCACGGGGTCCGGGAAGTCGTTCACGATCGCCGGGATGCTGGCCAAGGTCCAGCGGCCCACGCTCGTCCTCGCCCCCAACAAGAGCCCGAGGCGTACATGCCCTCGACGGACACGTACATCGAGAAGGACTCGTCGATCAACGACGAGATCGAACGGCTCCGTCACTCGGCCACCAGCGCGCTCGAGGTCGGCCCCTACCAGAGGACGAGGTCATGCAGTCCGTCTGCCTATCCCTTGCTAATCCGCGCAGCGAGACTGGCCGGACAGGAAGCAATGCGATAGACGGCGCGGCCGCGAACACCTGCTCAGCGGACTGCAGCGAACGCGAGCGCACCCGATGGACGCGCTGGGTCCGCCTACGGATCAGAAGGTTGGGGTTCGAGTCCCTCCGAGAGCGCTGAGTCATCGCAGGTCAGCGGTGAAGCTGAGTCCCGGCCTGCGGACGCCTCCGTCGACCATCCCCGAATCGACGCCCGTCGACGACCAGAATTGCTGGTCATCGTCACGTTCCACGGTTTGTCATGAGCACGCACCTGGGCTCCGTGCGGAGCTTCGAGCTCGGCGTCCCGGCGACCGCCGGTCGTCGGTGGGCTGCGCGGTGCACCTGCGGAGCGCTGGCAACGACGGACGCCTGGTCCGATGCGCTGGGTTTCATCACCGACCATGTTCGACTCAACGCGCGGCCCCGCGCGGTGTGGTCGGCCTCTCGTCCGTTCCCGGACCTGCGCCGTGCCGATTGCTGGCCGGCCGTCGTCGCGCCGAACGGCCACAACGGCCACAACGGCCACAACGGCCACAACGGCAGCGGCCGAACGCGTCGCGTCGTGATCTTCCACCGGCGGGTCGTGCGCCTGGTCAGCACCGCCGCGCGCGTCGCCCTCGGACTGCCCCTTGCCGTCCGCGGCTGATCAGCGCGACCGCTGACCGACTACTGATCCTCGAGCGCGAACGAGCCGTACTCGACGGCCCCTGCTCGCTCGTAGATGTGCAGCGCGGCTCCGCTGCTCGTCACCTTCGAGTCGGTGAGCCGCATCCCCAGCGGGACGGCTCCATCACCGAAGAGCCGCTTCCCGGTGCCCAAGACCACGGGCATGAACCAGAGGCGGTACTGGTCGATGAGGTCGTGCCGGATCAACGTCTGCGCGAGATTGCCGCTGCCGTGGACCTGGATCTCCTGGCCGGGCTGGCGCTTGAGCTCGGCGACCGCTTCGGCAACGTCGCCTTGGAGGAGCGTCGAGTTATTCCACTCCACCTTGTCAAGGGTCCTCGATGCGACGTACTTCGGGAGGCGGTTCAGGAGGTCGGCGATGGGGTCGGCCTCGGTGATGTGGGGCCAGTGTCCGGCGAAGATCTCATAGGTCTTGCGCCCCAGCAGGAAGCCGCCGGCCCCGGCGATCCATTCCGTCATCGCCTGACCGAACTGCTCGTCGGTGGAGAAAGGGACCGACCAGCCCCCGTGCTCGAACCCGCCGTCCCGGTCCTCGTCGGGACCGCCGGGCGCCTGCATGACACCGTCCAGCGTCAGGAACGTGTTGACCGTCAATTTCGCCATCGTTGCCCCTTCGGGGTTCGCCCGTGCGTCAGATGATCAGACTCGGCAGCCGCACCGAAATCATCGCGGTGGGCTCTGCGTCCGCCGGAGTGGTCGGCTGGACCTACTCGAACGCCTCGGTCGTCCGATGCTCGAAGCGCGTGGCGGGCCACTTGCCGGAGTCCGTTGCGTCGTAGCTCCAGTCGGGTTGCTTCCGGCGGTGTGACTCGTCGAGGACGGCTTGGCCGTCGTCGATGTCGACGATGGCCGCGATGAGCTCGGGCTGGACCGCGGGAGCGTCCGCCGAAGTACGCGCATGCGTCTCGGCCGGGAACAGACGGCGGATGCTCTCCACCACGATCTGGTGCTGCAGCGCGAGGTTGCATCGCGCGCTCTCAGAAACGGTCCGGAGGCGCTTGTCGAGCTCGACGACATCGAGCTCGTTTGCTTCGTCTCTCGCCATCCGGGCGAGCAGCGCGCTGAGCTCGAGCCCGTCCTGCTTGCACGGCACGCATTGCCCGCACGACTCGATTCCCAGGAACCGTGACACGCCGGCGGCGACGGCGACGAAATCTGTCGTGTCGTCGAACACGATGAACCCGCCCGCGCCGAGGCCGGTGCCGATCGACTGCATCCCCTCGTAGCTCACCGGGGTGTCGAACAGGTCCGCCGGGACGAGCGAGTTCGCGACGCCGGACATCGCGGCGACATGACGACGTCCCGGGATCGCGCCACCGCCGACCGTGTCGATGACGTCGCGCAGCGGCGTGCCCATCGCCACTTCCGCAACGCCGTGCCGCGCAGTCTGTCCGGTCACGGTGCACACGATCGTCCCGGGCGACTCGTCGGTCCCCACCGACCGGAACCACTCCGCCCCCTGGGCGAGGATGCCGGGCACGTTGGCCATGGTTTCGACGTTGTTCACCAAGGTCGGCGGGGCATCCGTGAGGTCATCCGGCGCGGCCATCTCGACCTGAGCCGCCGACGGCGCGGGCTCCGCCCCGAACTCCTCGGCGCCGTGCCGGTACGGCGGCGAGACGCGCGGGAACGGCCCGCGACCGTCGATCGCTTCCAGGAGCGCAGTCTCCTCGCCGTACAGGTACTCGGGAGGACCTTCGAACACGCTGAGGTCGACGTCGGTGGCCCAGCCCGCGCCATGCACTTCGGCGATCGCGTCACGGAGACGCGCTGCTTCGCGCGAGAAGGTCTCCTTGACCGCGATGATCACGTGGTCGGCGCCCACGGTGAACGCGGCGATGAGCGCGCCCTCCAGGACCCGGTAGGGGTCCGTGCGGAGGATCGCGCGGTCCTTGAACGACCCGGGCTCGCCCTCGGCCGCGTTCACCACCACGGTCGCCGGCTCGACAGGCGAGAGGTTGCTTGCGACCGTTGCCCACTTGCGGCCGGTCGGAAAGCCGGCACCGCCGCGTCCGCGCAGGCCGGACGCAACGACCTCGTCGATGACACCGTCCACGCCGAGTCGCACGGCGGCCTCGAGCCCCTGTCCGCCTCCAGCTTTCTCGTACTCGGCGAGGCTCGGTACCGGACGGCTTGCGAGAACCCGCGGTGGGGAAAGATTCATGAGAGCATTCTCTCCGCGAGACGGCGCGTGAGCACGTCGAGCCCGTGGTTTCACCACATCGTTGGCCCGGGAAAACCAACCCGGAACGTCGACGGCGCGTCGGAAGATTCATGACGAAGACGATGGAGCTAGCCCCCAAGGCCGCGAGCGTTCGTACCGCGCGGCTGTTCACCGCCGACGTTCTCGGGGACGATGGCGTCGAATCGTCGGTCATCGAGCTGGCGGTGCTACTGGTCAGCGAGCTTGTGACCAACGCTGCGGTCCACGCCCGAAGCGGGGTGCGTATGACGGTGCACGTTGACTCGCACTGGGTGCGCATCGAGGTCGAAGACGAGGGCCCCGGGGAGCCGGTCATGGGAACCTTGACACCCA
>JALZAA010000467.1 GCA_030948625.1 Actinomycetota bacterium | reverse complement strand
GACACGCGGTCGGCCCCGGCGTTCGCCACCCACACCGCGCCGTCGTCCACCGCGACGCCGTCAGGCGCACCCTCGAGCGGGATCTCCGCAGAGATGGCGTTCGTGCCCCCGTCGATGCGGATCACCTTGTTCGCCTTGCCGAAAGCGACCCACACCGCTCCGGCTCCGACCGCGACACGGTTCGGGATGGCTCCGAGCGCGATCTCGGCCGTGACGGCGTTCGTGCCAGCGTCGATGCGCGAGAGGTAACCCTCGTCGACGCCGGTGACCCAAACCGCGCCGTCGCCGGCGGCGACGGCGGCAGGTTGTCCGCCGTGCCTGCCGAGGTGGATCGTGGCCGCGACGCGGTGGGTGCCGGGATCGATACGTGACACGGTGTTGCTCCTCGCATTGGCGACCCATACCGCGTCGTCCAGGACGGCCACGCCGAACGGCGCCGTGCCCGCCTTGACCGTTGCGGTGACCTTCCGAGCGCGCTCGTCGAGACGCGAGACCGTGTTCGACTCCGCGTTGGCGATCCACACTGCGCCGTCGACCACCGCCGCGCCCCGCGGCGCCACCCCGACTCGAATGATCGAGCCGTGGTCCCCGCGCGTGGCGACCAGGAAGCCGACACCGCCGACGGCCAGGACGCACGCTGCGGCGACGGCGACCGCGCCCGCTCGCACCCTCACGCGCGCGCCTCGGAGATCCGGACATGCGTGTCCGGGGGGCCACCCGAGGCGACCCAGCGGCCGGAGGACGGGGTCCAGACCTGACCGGCGTAGGCGACCGAGTCGATCCCGAACTGCGTCGAGTGGCCCACCAGCCACGTTGCGGCCGTCCAGCCTGGGGCGTCCGGAAGAGGCGCGTCGAGCGCTGGTGTGCCGAGCTCCCGAACTATCGACGCGCGCAGTGCCCCGGGCGCGTTTGCGACCGGGCTCCCATCGACGCGACACGTCATGCCGGCGGGTATCTCGCCGGTCGTCGCCTGCGCAATCGCACGCGCTTCCTGCTCCCACTGCGCATAGGCCGCGGGCGCACCGCTTCGCTGCACACTCTGGGCTGCGGAGGCAACGGGCATCCCCTCCCACCCGTTGATCCGACCGAGTCGCCGGTAGAAGGCACCGGCGGCGTAATGGGGAGTCATGACTTGGCCGGCGGTGCCCCAGCCCTGTGAAGGTCGCTGCTGGAACAACCCGAGCGAGTCGCGGTCACCGTGGTCGAGGTTGTGCAGCCGCGACTCCTGTAACGCGGCGGTGATGGCCACCGTGACCGCGTGGTCGGTCATGCCCATCCGCTTGCCCACAGCCGCGATCGTCGTCGCGTGGGCGGCCTGCTCGATGTTGAGCGTGTACGTCGTCGAATCCAGCGACACGTGGCACCCCGGTGGAGTGCCGGCCGACTGATCGTCGCGTGTCCTGCTCGCCACGAGCCAGACGGTCGCTCCGATGAGTGCCACCAAGAGGACGACGACCGCCGCGCGCTGGTTTCGTCCGCGAAGCAGTCGCTTGCGCATCGGCGCGACGCTAATCCGGTTGCACGCGGCTACCGGCGCGGCCACGCCGTGTCTGTCGAGTTCAGCGAGTCGTCTCCGCGCCACGGCGGCGCGTAGGCGCGGACAGGACGAGGCTCGCTCCGCGGCTGCCGCGCGCGAGGCGTACCGCCTCGATCTCCTCGGCCGGCTCGGCATCCGGGTCGATCACGACGTCCCACGCCAGCCGAGCGTCTCCGGTCGCAATCGCCGGATGACAGCGTGCTCGCGGGTTGCCCGCCTGGGCGATCGCGTCCAGCGCAGGGTGCGGCGCCGCCTCGAGCTGGGCGAGCCACGAGTACGGGTCGGCCTCGTCGAATGCAGCGCAGTCGCCGAACGCGATCACGGCATGCAGGTCGTCCACGACCTCTACGCGCAGATCGACGTACGTCCGCGGTTGGAAGCACGGATGCAGCTGGAACAGGGTTGCGATCGCGGTGGCGTCGTCCCCCTCGACGTGCATCGCGTTCCGCAGCCGGTCGGCGGTGAGCCCCGCGATGCCGGTCCATTGGATGTCGGCGATCTCGCGCGCCGTGTCGTCGCCGAGACGCTGAGCGACCGTGAGGAGAAACGACCGGCTCAGCAGGTGCGACTGTGTTGCGAACTCCTGGAGCGCCAGCACGAGGGCCCGGTGCGAGAGGTGCTCGAGCGTGAAGTCAGGGTCGAACTCGCCGGCGTAGTCGGGCATGCCGCCCGGTTCGCCGTCCTCACCGGGGTCCACGATGTCGACGGAGGCGAGGCGGGATTCCCGCATCAGCTCGACGTTGGGATGCATCTCGAAGGGCGCCGCGCCCGGCGTGTCGTCGAAGAACACGCGCCAGCGGCAGTGTGGCTCACGGTCGGCGGGCTCGCGAGGCGGGCGGTGGACGGGCCGGATGCGGATGAGCGGATTCGTCGCGGCAGCAGTGGCGTCGAACGTGGGGTCCTCGATGTGGTGGCACATGTCGAGCACCATGCCCTCGCCGAACGGCTCGACGTCCTGCAGGGCGCCGCAGGTCGCGAGCCAGAACTCACCCGAGCGCTCGTCGTCCAGCCGAAAGCGGACGTCCATGTACTGGTGCGAGAAGCCGATGTCGAGCTGGAGGTTCTTGAACAGCGTGCGCACGTCGTCGCCGGTGAAGTCGAACACCCGCTGCATGCGCTTCGAGTAGATCGGGCTCGCGCTCATCCATTCGACGATCGCGACGTCGACCCATGCGTCGCGCCCGAGGTGACCCATCACGTGCGGCAGCGCGGCGCGGTCCTGCAGTTGTCCGTGCAGCATGTACTCCCGCCCGAGGATCGCCAGCGGTGTGCGCCCGAGGTCGGCGAGCGTGAACGCGGGGTCGAACGGGCCCGAAGCGTCGGCGAGCACCTGCGGTGTCTCCTCTTCTCTCCGCGCTGTGCGGTTCTTGTCGTGGCCGTCATACCGGACTACTGTCCGGACACGTGTCCACCGTAGCGGCTCAGCCCCGACGGCGCCTGGCCGGCCGCCAGACCGAGACCGTGCAGCGCCTCGTCGACGCCGCCGTCGCCGAGCTCGCCGCCGGTGGCTACGACGGCTTGAGCGTCCGCAGCGTGGCGCGAAGGGCCGGAGTCGCGCCCGCCACCGCCTACGCCTACTTCTCGTCCAAGGACCATCTCGTCGCCGAGGTGTTCTCGCGCCGGCTCCACGACCTCCCGCCCGTCGCCGCCGACCGGCGTCGCAGCCCGACCGCGCGGGTGGCGGCCGCACTCGACGGCATCGGCCGGCTCGTCGCGAGCGAACCGGAGCTGGCGGCGGCGGCGACCGTCGCGGTCATCGCACGCGACCCGGACGTGGAGCCGCTGCGCGACCGCATCGGCGCGCTCGTCCAGCAGCGCCTCGTCGACGCGCTCGGCGACGACGCCCGCCCTGACGTGATCGCCGCGCTCATGCTCGCCTTTGCCGGCGCCGCCCTGCAGGCGGGCATGGGGTATTTCGGCTACGACGAGCTCGCCGACCGCGTGGCGGTCGTCGCGGCGCTCATCTTCGGGAGCGACGCGTGACTGCACTCGATACGAGCGCAGTGCGGTACGACCCGTACGACTACGCGGTCCACGAAGACCCGTTCCCGACCTACGCCCGCCTGCGCGACGAAGCGCCTCTCTACTACAACGACGACCTCGGCTTCTGGGCGCTGTCGCGTCACGCCGACGTCGTCGCCGCGTTCCGCGACGCCCAACGCTTCTCCAGCTCGTACGGAGTGACCATCGATCCCAACGTCTGGGGGCCGCAGGCGGAACGGAGCACCTCGTTTCTCGGCATGGACCCGCCGCGCCACACCCGGATGCGCGCCCTCGTCTCACGGGGATTCACGCCCCGGCGCGTGACGGAGCTCGAGCCGCACGTCCGCGAGCTCACGGTCCATCACCTCGACGCCGCCGCCGCGCACGACACGTTCGACTTCATCCGCGACCTTGCCGGCCGGGTACCGATGGATGTGATCTCCGAGCTCGTGGGTGTGCCCGCGGCCGACCGCGACGAGCTCCGCCGCCTCGCCGATCTGTTGATACACCGCGAGGAAGGTGTGAACCACATGCCGGCGGCGGGGATGGAAGCCGCGATGACGTTGTCGGCCTACTACGCGGACTTGATCGCGGCTCGGAGGAAGCAGCCTCTCGGCGATCTCACGTCCGCGTTGCTCGCGGCGGAGATCGACGGTGACCGCCTCACCGACGACGAGATCGCCGGGTTCTTGTTCCTGCTGATCGTCGCCGGCAACGAGACGACCACGAAGCTGCTCGGCAACGCCTGGTACTGGGCGTGGCGGAACCCCGACCAGCGGGCGCTCCCGTTCGGGGACCCTGCGCGCATTCCCGACTGGGTCGAGGAGACGTTGCGCTACGACACGTCGACCCAGATGCTCGCTCGGCGGTCACAGGTCGACGTGCCGCTCCACGACGGCGTCATTCCTTCGGGCGCGCCGGTGCTGCTGCTCGTCGGCTCGGCGAACCGCGACCCGCGTGTCTTCCCCGAGCCGGACGACTACCGGCTGGATCGCGACACGAGCGAGAGCGCGAGCTTCGGTTTCGGGCGTCACTTCTGCCTCGGCGCGTCGCTGGCGCGGCTCGAAGCGCGCGTCGTGCTCCAGGAGCTCGTCGCCCGCATCTCCGACTACGACGTCGACCCTGACAGCGCCACGCGTGTGCACTCGGTGAACGTGCGCGGCTTCGCCACGCTGCCGACCACCGTCGAGCTGCGTTAGACGAGCGCTACGCCGAGCCCTGCGCCTGCGCCACCCGGGCGACCACGGCTTGCACGATCGAGGGTCCGCCGGTGATCCTTTCGTTGAGGTTGGAGAAGTTGAAGCCTAGGAGGGTCCGACCTACCCGGATCGCGATGAAATCGATGTACAACGTCGCCGTCTGACCTTGGACGTTGAACGGGATTGCGATCTCGTAGCCCGTCGCGTCGTCGCCCACCCCCTGGAGGTCGGTGACCGGCGAGACAGTGGGCTGCCCTGCTCCCGCTTGTGAGCTCGTCACCTTCGCCGTGCCCTTCTCGAAGCAGGTAGCCGCTTCGGGGGCCTGGTAGTTGGCCAGGAAGCTGGTGGCGGCGTTCGCGTCCTTGAAGACGTACACCGAATCCTCGGCCGCGGTCGTTCCCCGGGAGCCCGGCGCCTGGAACTCCCGCGACTGCGCCCGCGGCACCTTTTTCTTCGCGCTGTCGACCGCGGACTTGATCTTCTTGCACTCCGCGATGCCGTTGTACGCGCGGTCGCTGCTCGTCGACTTCTTGGAGGTCCAGCCGCCCGGGACGTCTGCCTTGGTGATGACGCCGGCCTTGAGGATCGCCTTGTCGATCTTGGACTGGGCCGCGGCTGGTCCGGCCATCGCAGTCACTAGCGCGAGCGACACGGCCAGCAGGGGGACGAGGATTCGCGTACGGCGCAAGATCATCGGGGGAAGCTAGCGCACGCCGTTCGCTAGTCGTGCGCGCCCAACTCGCGCAGGATGTCCCTGACCTCGGCGGGCAGGTCGCTGACGATGATGTCGGGCGCGAAGGGCAAGAGGCGTTCGGCCTGGGTCCGATTGTTCACGGCGCCGACGCTCATCGTGAACCCGGCTCCGTGGATCGTGTCGGCAAGCTCCTGGGAGAGAATGAAGCCCTCGTACGACATGCCCGAGAAGCCGCGCTCGGCGAGCCATTTCACGAGTGCATCGGGCGCGTAGTCGGCCCACGCCACGAGACGCGTTGCGATCCCGTCGGCGCTGGCGATCTGACACGCCCTGGTGAAGAAGCTGATGACCTCGACGCGGTCACCGGTGCCGTGTTCTCGGATGATGTCGCACGCTCGCTGCGTCGTGCGCTCGGCGAGCTCGTGGCGGACGTACGACTTCACGTCGACCTGGAGCGGCAGGTCGGACGGGATCAGGTCCAGAACCTCCCGGAGGCGGAGGGGTGACTCGTCGCTGACGTCGCCGCTCATATCTCGGATGCGCGCCGCCGCGATCTCGTCGGCGGGATGGTCCTCCGCCCAACCCTCGAGGTTCGTGGACAGGCTCAGGTCGGGATCGTGCAGACAGAAGATCTCCTCGTCCGTACTCATGATGACGTCGCACTCGACCCCCTCGACATCGCCGGCGAGGCTCTTCTCGAGGGCCTTTCGCGATCCCTCAGGGCCGTACTTGCCCCCGAACCGGTGTGCGTAGACAGGGATGTGGCGTCGGTTCGACATGCTCGCCCCTAGGTTGGTTGTCGTGCGACTGGCAACGTTCAACATCAAGAACGGTCTGTGCGCCGACGGGACGTGCGATCCCGACGTCCTGGCGCGCGCGTGCTGCGCTCTGCGCGCC
>JALZAA010000465.1 GCA_030948625.1 Actinomycetota bacterium | reverse complement strand
CTTTCCGCGGTCACCGTTTCGGTGCCCGCGACCGCGTACCGAAGTCACGACAGAGCGCCGAATCGACGAGCCACAACCGCGACCGAACGGTACGTCGGTCGAGTGCCTGGGTGTTCTCGGGCGTCGAGCCCACATCGAACGCCGGTTAGGGAGTGGACTCCTGCCGTCGCGACCGCGAGCAAGCGCGTTGTTCGGTGCGCGTCCTCGACGCGGCGCTAGGGGACGCTCAGAAGCGAGTCTTCGGGGGCGTCGTTATGGGACACGTTGCCGCCTCCTACGTGCCTGCATTCGTCGATCCGGTCGGAGAGACCTCGTTCCGCATGTTCGTTCGGTGTGCGTCGGCGGGACGCGGATCGACAGATCGGCCGGGAACGGGCGCGCCGGCTGGTTGGGCCTTTCAACCACGCCTATCGCCTGTGCCGTGCGCGAAATCGACCGACACAGCGGCGTCGTTCTGTACGGCTTGCAGCGCCTGTAGGGGATGCACCGAGTCGTCGATCTGGTCGCTCCGGTCACCGAACGCTCGCCACGCGCTCCTCGGTGTGTGGGCTTCGGTTCGTCCCGCCGCTACTGCCGTCGGCTGGCGATAACGGCGAGTTCGGTGCGTGTAGACACGCCGAGTTTGGTGAAGATGTGGGTCAGGTGGCTCTGCACCGTGCGTGGCGAGACGAACAGGCGCTCGGCGATCTCCGAATTGGTCAGCCCCTCCAGCACTAGCGCGACGACCTGGGTTTCTGACGGCGAGAGACTCGGCCACCCTGTCGACGGCCGCTTGCGCTCGCCCCGGCCGCGTCGCGCGTATGCGACCGAGTCGTCGAGCGAGAGCTGTCGCCCCTCCTCGGATGCCTTCTCGAACGCAACGGGGTCAAGGGCCTGGCCGGTGGCGGCGATGTCGCGATCGCGCTCGAAGCTGTGGCGGACGTAGCCAGTGCGGTCGCGGATGGCCTGAGCCGCGGCGAACAGCCGCGCCGCCTCCTGGTGGCTCTCGAGGTCGGCGGCGATCCCGGCCAGCACCTCGAGGGCGTCAATGAGCAACGTTTTGGCTGAGATGTCGACGGCGACGGCGAGCGCCTCGTGCGCGAGGTCCTCGGCGTCGGCAAGCTCGCGTTCCATACGGCGCAGCCGCGCCTGGAGGACGAGTCCCTGGGCGAATCCGACGGGGAAGTCGGTGGACCGGCTCAGCTCGACGACCTCGTCGGCGTGCGCCCGGGCGTCATCGACCATGCCGACGGCCAGTTCGGTATCCGCGATGGCGGCGACGATCGGCGCCCGCAGTTCGGGCAGCGACGCCAGCGTCAGGGCCTCCCCGAAGAGATGCAGTGCCTGCGCGTGATCGCCCTCAGCCGCTGACACCAACCCTCGAGCGAGCGGCGCGTACAGGTCCCAAGCGTGCGCGCCGGTCTCGAGTGCGGTCGCCTCGAGACGGTCAGCCGCGGCGAGGGCCTCGGCGTGCTCGGCCATGTCGACGAGGACCGTCGCCAGGTTCCCGGCCGCGAGGGTCACGGCCAAGCCGTAGAGGAGCTCGCTGGAGCGCTCGAGGACCCCGTCGAGGATCGACCGGGCGTCGCCCAGATCGCCTTCGTAGGCGGAGACCATGCCGAGGAGCGCTAGGGAGCAGTCGGTGGTCACACGGTTGCCCGCATTTTCGGCGACCCGGATCGATTCCTGGAGGTAGGGCCGGGCCCGCTCGGCGACGTGGTTGATGTGCACGATCCCGTGGATCTGCAACCCTTCGGCCAGCGCGAACGTGTCGTCGGCGCGGCGAGCAAGTGCCACCGCCTCCTCGAGCACCGGGACGGGATCGCCACCCGTCCAAACGAGGGCGGCACCGAGCGAGCACAGGAGCCGGCTGGCCAGTCGTTCGTCGCCGAGGGGGCGGGCCAAGCCCAGGCCCTCCTCGGCGCACGCGATCGCCGTGCCGAGGTCGAGGTTGACGTGGGCCACATAGCTCCGCCCGAACAGGGCCTTGGCCCGCAGCGCCGGTGCCACGGCGTCGTGTGCGAGCGCGGCGTCCAGCCACTGCTCGCCTTCGGCGACCGGGCCGCGGGTCTCCCAGAACAGGTGCAGGGCGGCCGCCATCCGCACGAGCGGCTCGCCGTCGGCCCGGTCCTGGCTCCACGCGAGTGCGGCCCGCAGGTTCGGATAGTCCCTGGCGACGCGGTCCATCCACTCGACCTGGCCTCGCCCCTCCAGGTGGGCTTCGGCCTCCTCGGCAAACGCCAGATAGTGGTCGCGGTGGCGGGTGCGGGTCTCGACCTCCTCGCCCGCCTCGCCCAACCGCCCCGCCGCGTAGTACCGGATCGTCTCGAGCAGGCGGTAGCGCGCCCGATCGCCGTCGTCGTCGACCAGGACGAGCGACTTGTCGACGAGGAGCGAGAGCAGGTCGAGGACCTGGTGGCGCTCGATGCCACCGCCCGCGCCTACGTCCTCGGCTGCCTCGAAGCTGAAGCTGCCAGCGAACGCCGACAGCCGTCGGAAGACGGTCCGCTCGAGGTCGGTGAGCAGGTCGTGGCTCCAGTCGACCGACGCCTCCAGCGTCTGTTGGCGTGCGAGCGCGGTACGGGTGCCTCCGGTGAGCAGCCGGAAGCGTTCCGACAACCCCTCGGCGATTTGGGCGGGCGCGAACACCCGCGCTCGCGCCGCGGCGAGTTCGATGGCGAGGGGGATACCGTCGAGGTGGCGGCAGATCTCGGCCACCGCGCCGGCGTTGTGCTCGCCGATCTCGAAGCCGGGCCGGGCGCGCCGGGCCCGCTCGGCGAACAGCTGGACGGCCTCGCACGCCGACACCGCCCCGATGTCGGCGGGGCGATCTTCGCCGGGGACGGGCATTGACGGCACCCGCCACGTCACCTCACCGGGCACCGCCAACGGCTGGCGGCTGGTGGCGAGAATGGTCACACCGGGGCAGCGGCTCAGCATGGCATCGGCCAGGGCGGCCGCGCCGTCAATGACATGCTCGCAGTTGTCGAGGATCAGCACCGCCTCCTTCTCGCCCAGGTACGCCGCGACCGCATCAGTGGGCGACATCCCCGGTCCCTCCTTCACCGCGAAGACCAAGGCCGCCTGCGCCGGTACTGCCTCGGAGTCGGTTACCGGGGCGAGCTCGACCAGCCAGACGCCGTCGGGGTGGGTGTCGAGGAGGTCGGCCCCAACCTGCAGCGCCAGGCGGGTCTTGCCGCACCCCCCGGCGCCGGTGATGGTCAGCACCGTCGTCTCCGACAGGAGCCGCTTCACCTCTGCCAACTCGGCGGTCCGCCCGACGAAACTGGTCCGCTGTGCAGGCAGGTTGTGGCGCATGGCGTTGAGCGATCGCAGCGGTGGGAACTCGGCGCGCAGATCGGGGTGGCACAGCTGGAAGACGTGCTCGGGCCGGGCCAGGTCCTTCAGCCGGTGAGTCCCGAGGTCGCGCAGGCTGGCGCCGTCGGGCAGGCGGTCCACCACCAGATCGTGGGCAGCCTGGGAGAGCACCGTTTGGCCCCCATGGGCGACGTCGCGGAGGCGGGCGGCGCGGTTGATGGTCTGGCCGACGTAGTTGCCCTCGTCCCGACGTTGGACGTCACCGGTGTGGATGCCGATGCGAAGGGCGAGCGGCTCACTGACGAGCGTCTGCTGCATGACAAGCGCGCACAGCAGGGCGTCGCGAGCGCGGGCGAAGGCAGCCACGAACGAGTCACCCTCGCCCTGCTCCACTGGACGGACCCCGTCATGGCGGCCGACCGCATCGTCCACGATCGCGTTGAGGCGGACAATCGTCGTCTGCGTGGCGTCGGGATCGTCTTCCCACTGGCGCGTTGATCCCTCGACATCAGCGAGCAGCAGCGTCACCGTTCCCGTGGGCAACAAGAAGTCGCCTTCGCTCATGGGCGGCTCACCCCAATGCAGCGGGCGGACGAGTACGACGGCAGGGAGATTCTCGCTCACGTAGCCCAATCTCGGCGCCACGGACGGACCAGACATCCGCCAAAGCGCGGAACGCACCGGCTGCGACGCGTAATCCCCTACAAACGCGACCAGACGCCGCGAAATGTGCGCAGTTCCCAGACTCGGGGACCCTGGGCCAGTCCCCGCAGAATCGGCGTCCCGCACCTCTCGACCGCGCGCACCCAACGACACGACACAACGACAGGGTTCCCCGAGGACACGGGAGCTCCGATCGGCACGAATGGCGCTCGACTGCGGTCACGGTTGGGGCCGCCGGCGCCCGACCGACACAGGATCGGAGGGCAGCGACCGCGCTCACGACCTCAGCTCAGGAAGCACGGGGGAGCAGGCGTGGCACCACGTTCCAAGCTAGCCTGCCGGGTCCCGCCTCCTCCCACCGATCGACTCGGAGGTCGATGCGCGCCAGGCCCCGGTTGGGAGGCGGAGGTGACGCCGCCGACGACGACGGCGACGGCCTCCGACCACGTGGGCTGATAGCTCACCGCCGACAGCACCGTCGGTCTTGGCGGGTTCGACGGAAGTATCGCCGCCGGGCGGGCTCCCGGAGTGCCTACCTACGGTTCCCATGCGGGTCGAGACTAGGCGTGGTTCTTGGGAGGCTCCCACTGCGTCCCGGAGAGCCCAGGGAGGCAGGAGCCGGAGCTGCTGGACTCGGTGGTTGAGGATCACTTGGGGCTAACGGCCAGATGCGCTCGGCGGTCTCACGGCCCTGGGTACTAGCGACGGAACGCACGACGCCGGCGGGTAGCGGCGGTCCCCCCGGAAGTCCGCATCCTCGTCCCTACTAAGAGGTCCGGGCTCGGTTGACTCCCTAAGATCCGTGGTCGCGCCATCTCGAACACGTACTTCAGATCTACGTCGATCACTACAACACCCACCGCCCCCACCGAGTTCTCGGCCTCGCGGGGCCCGACGCACGATCACCATCGCCATCAGGTTCACTTGAAACCCTGACGAGCGTCCGTCGCCGAGACCGGCTCGGCGGCGTTATCCACGAGTACGAAACTCGCAACATGACGCACCGAGTCTCTGCACCCCACACGCTGGGCCCGCTCGTTGAGGGTTCCGTCGAGTACCAGTGTGGCAAGCGTCGGCATGAGCCCCGACGGTCTTGTTGACCGCCCTTACGTCAGAGCCTTGCGGGGCCGGGTTCCCGCCCACGGGACGAGTCCCCGACCTGCGCGGCTCTCGGGTCATCGGGTCGAAGTTCCGGTGATATCGAGGTGGTACACGGTGGTCTGGGGATCGTCCGTGCCAGTGAAGGTGAAGCTGCACTTCTCGTGCTTGTGCACGCCCGTTCCCCCGGCGCATTTGCCGCTTCCGGTCATCGGGATCATGCCGCTGGCATCCGGCGCACCGAGGGTGAAGGTGTCCTTGTACCTACCAACGCCATTGGCCATGTAGGCAATAGTGGTGTCGGTGCCGCTGTCGCCGTTGAGCGTAGCCGTGGTCTCGGCCGCACCGTCTCCATCTAGCGAGTTGGTGAAGGCAGTGACCGACACGGACATGGAGCCATTTTGGCTGATCTGCGCTCCGGTATCGGTCTCGGTGAACGTGACCGTGCGCGACTTGTGCTTCTGAGCCGCCAGCGCGGTGCCCGTGCCGCGGTCAGCGGCCGCGGCGGCACCTGCGGTCATGACGAGCGCGGCCGCGGCCACCGCAGCGACTCGGACGGCCCTTCGTCTTGTTTGCAACATGGATGCCTCCTTAGGGCACACGGTGCTGTTCCTGTCCGTGACTCTCGGCGCCGCGGACGGTCCAGACATCCGCCAAAGCGCGGAGCGCACCGGCTGCGACGCGTAATCCCCTACAAATGCGACGACACGCAGCAAAATGGGCGCAGTTCCCGGACTCGGGGACCCTGTGCCAGTCCCCGCAGAATCGGCGTTCCGCGCGTCTCGACCGCGCGCACCGAACGACACAACACAACGACGGGGTTCTCCGAGGACACGGGAGCTCCGATCGGCACGTCGGGCGCCGCTAGGCAGAGCAGTCCGTCACATCGCTCCCCGCACCGAATGCCCGATCCGTTGCCCGACCGCAGCGCACAGAACGACGCCAGGCGCCCCCGGCCCGAGCGCGCCAGACCGGCGATCGCTGCTCTCGGTGGATGTCCCAGAACGCGCGGCCTCCATGGACGGGCGGATGCCCTCGAAGTGCCGATCGGGGACGCGCCATAACGCGACTACCGATTGCCGGTTGAACCGTTCGCGACCAGGCCACAGATCGGCACATCCGTGACGCGGTTTCGCACCTGTCCGGCGGGATATTGGGACACTCTCCGGGTTAGGTCTGGGCGATTTCGTCGAGTTGGGCGAATGCGAGCCTGATCATCTGGGTCTCGTCGAGTACGAGACCTTGCGCGTAGAGCGCGTCGAACTGGTCGCTGAGCGCTCGGCGGAGTGACACCTCGGAGCGGGCTTCGGCGTCGATTTCGGCTTGCGTGCCGGCTTGGTGTTTGCGGGCGCGCAGCGCGCCGAGGAGTACGGCGGCGTCGGAAGGCGAGTGGCGCTTGACGATTCCGACAATCGCATTGGTCGTTTGTGCGACGTAGCTGGGGGCCACGTCAACGCATAGCTCGAGTGACCGGCGCGCCCACCGCGCGGCCGCGACAGCATCACCGGAGCGCAGCTCGTGGAGCGCAAGGAACATCGTGGAGGTGCTGTTGGCGTGCGCGTTCCGCATCTCATCGTTGAGCGCGCAGGCCCGCAAGAGATACTCGCGGGCTCCGTCGGGGTCGGTCACGTGAATGATGGGCGCCAGCGAGGTCGCGTTGGCCGCCTGGAGGTACCGATTGTCGAGCTGTTCGACCAGGGCGGTGAGATCTCGTCGGAGCGCATCGAGGTGGTCGAACGCGCCGCAAATCCCGAGCACCGCGATTGAGCTCGACAACGACCAGGCGCGGATGAATGGTTCCGGCTCGTCGGCGGCCAGAGCCTGAACCTGGTCGCAACCCGCAATCGCGTCTTCGGTGCGGCCTTGCATCATGGCGCCGAGACTCATGACCGTCATCGCGAAGAGGGGCGGCGCAGCACCCGTGGTCGCCGAGAGATCGGTGGCGGCTGCGGCCAGCTCGTGGGCGGCGGCGAGGCTGGTGGGGTTCGTCACCGATGCGGCGAAGCCGAGCGCCACGATGCGGGCGCGGGGTTCCAGATCGGGTCGACCGAGGAGCTCGGCCGCCCACGACGCGCCCTCCGAGTTGCGGCCGCGTGCGACCCAGAGTGTGTGAAGCGCGCTGAAGATCTCTTCGAAGCGTGACGTGCTGCGGTCGTCGGCGGCCTGACGCAACGCGACGCGGATGTTTTCGAGTTCGCGCTCGACGTCCTCGAGCGCGGCCACGTCCCCGGAGCCGTGGAGCTGTGGGCGGCGCGAGAGTACGTACTCGGCGTAGTAGTCGGCGTAGCGGTCGCGGTACGACGCGTCGATACCCACGGCGGTCAGGTTTGTGTTCCCAAACTGCCGCATGGTCTCCAACAGCCGGTAGCGCGTCGCGCCGGCGGTCTCGTCGGCGATGACGAGCGATTTGTCGACCAGTGCGAGGATCCCGTCGAGCACTTCCCATTCGTCGACGCCGTCGCCGGAGACCACCGCTTCCGCCGCCTCGATCGTGAACGGGCCGACAAACACCGAGAGCCGGTCGAAGACGCGTCGCTGCGTCTCGTCGAGCAGCTCGTACGACCAACGGACGGCGGCGTCGAGCGTGCGGTGCCGACCCGGGGCGAGTTGATCGCTCGATGCCAACAACCGCAGGCGATGATCGAGGCGCCGGGCGATGTCGGCGGGTGTCATCCCCCGCACGCGCGCGGCGGCGAGCTCGATTGCGAGCGGTACGTGATCGAGTCGTTCGCAGATCTCGCCCACCGCTTCTTCGTTTTCGGCGTTGAGCGAGAAGTCGGCGCGGGCCATGCGCGCCCGGTCGACGAACAGCTCGACGCTGTCGCTCGATACGCCGGGCGGGCCTGACAGTGGGGCGACGGCCCAGGCGTGCTCGCCACGGAGGCTGAGTGGTGCCTGACTTGTCGTCAGCATCGCGCTCGTGGTCGACGACTCCATCACGCGATCGACGACCGCGGCGACTTCGATCAAAAGGTGTTCGCAGTTGTCGATCAGCACCAACGCTTCGCGGGTGTTCGCCCATACACACAACGTCTCGACCGCAGGCTCGCCTTGGCGTTCGGGTACGCCCAACGCTTCGAGAATCGTTGCCGCGACCAGCGCGCTCTCTTCGAGCGTGGCGAGCGACGCGAACCACACGCCGTCGCGGAACACGGGCGCGACCTCGGCGGCGACCTGTAACGCGAGGCGCGACTTGCCGACCCCGCCCGGCCCGGTCAACGTCACCAGCCGCTCCTTCGTGACGAGCGCGGCGAGTTCCTTCACCTCGCCGGCCCGGCCGATGAAACTCGTGCGTTGCACCGGTAGGTTGCCCGGAAGTTCGTCGAGTGTGCGCAGGGGCGGGAACTCGTCGGTGCCGAGCTGCCAGACGAGTATCGGGCTCCCAAGGTCACGCAGGCGATGCTCGCCGAGGTTGCGCAGCGTCAGGCCCGGTACGAGATCGGCGGTGACCCCGGCGATGAGCACCTGGCCGCCGTGACCCGCGGCCATGAGCCGCGCGGCGCGGTTCACGGCCGGGCCGAAGTAGTCGCCGTCGCGTTCTTGCACCTCACCCGTGTTGATCCCGATCCGCAC
>JALZAA010000463.1 GCA_030948625.1 Actinomycetota bacterium | reverse complement strand
CGACCGCCTCCGTGACCTGCTCGATCCGTTCGCACTCCACCTCGACGGTGCGGCCCGGCCAGCGGTCGCTCGCCGCCTGCACCGCCTTGTCGATGGACAGCCCGGTGAGGTGGTTGTCCTTGATCAGGAGGGCGTCGGACAGCGACGCGCGATGGTTGTACCCGCCACCGGCGCGCACGGCACCCTTCTCGAAGGCCCGCAGCCCGGGGAGCGTCTTGCGCGTGTCGAGGATACGGACCCGTCCACCGGCGGCGTCGACGAACTGGCGACTCGTCGTAGCCACGCCGGACAAGTGACAAAGGAAGTTGAGGGCGGTCCGTTCGCCGCCCAGCACCGAGCGCAGCCGCCCCGACACCCGGCCGAATTCCACGCCGGCGGCGAGCACGTCACCGTCCTGCATGCGCCATGTCACCGTGACGTCGGGGTCGATCTGCCTGAAGACCTCGCCAGCGGCGAGCGTGCCCGCGAGCACGCCGTCCTGCCGGGCTACGAACCTTCCCGCGCCGCGCGTGTACTCCGGGATGATCGCCCGCGACGTGAGGTCGCCGAGCACGCCGAGGTCCTCGTCGATCGCGCCGGCGACCACCTCGCGCAGAAAACCGATGGGCGGGTCGGCGTCGCTCATCCGGCGCGCCCCCCGCTCTGTTGGTGCAGTTGCCGCCCCTGGAAAAAGGGCAAGGGCACCAACGCGGGATGGGGGTCGTCGTCACTGAACACGAACCGGCCCAGAAGGGCGGACGACGGCTCGGGGTAGTCGAGCCGGGTGTGGGTGCCGCGCGACTCCATACGCGCCAAGGCCGCACTCACGAGGGCGCTGCTGACGGCCACGAGATTGCGGACCTCCGGATCCGCGGCTCCACCCATGTCGCGCAGACCGGTGGCAGCGCGCTCGAGGCTGGCCGCGTCGCGCAACACTCCCGCGTTCCGCGTCATGAGCCGCTGGAGCGCCTCACGCGTCATCGGCTCGTCGCCGGCGCCGCTCGCGGGCGTCGACGTCGTCGGCGAGAATCCACGCACGCCGCGAAGCGCGCCGGACTCGTCAGGCCCGTCCTTTCCACGTCCGATCGCGTCGATCGCGCGACGCGCGAACACCAAGCCGTCGAGAAGGGAATTCGATGCGAGGCGATTGGCGCCGTGCACGCCCGAGCACGCCGTCTCGCCGCAGGCCCACAGCCCCGCGAGCGTGGACGCCCCGTCGAGGTCGGTGCACACGCCGCCCGACAGGTAGTGGGCAGCGGGCGCGACCGGAAGCCAGTCCTTGTGCGGGTCGAACCCGATCTTCCGGCACGCGCGCCAGATCGTCGGGAACCGCTGCTCGAACCCGTGGATCGAGGTGGCGTCGAGCCAGAGGTGGTCGACGCCCGTGTCGTTCAACCGCCGGGCGATCGCCCGGGCCACGATGTCGCGCGGCGCCAGGTCGCCCAGCGGGTGCTCGGCGGCCATGAACGCCACGCCGTGTTCGTCTCGCAGGACCGCGCCCTCACCGCGCAGCGCCTCCGACAGCAGCGGACGCGGCATCGAGGGGTGATGGAGCGCCGTCGGATGGAACTGCATGAACTCGACGTCGGCCACCGCGACCCCGGCTCGCAACGCCATGGCGATGCCGTCGCCGGTGGACAGCGGCGGGTTCGTGGTCACGGCGAAGCACTGGCCCGCTCCACCGGTGGCGAGGAGCGTGTGCGTGGCCCTTACCTCGTGCACGGTCCCGTCCGGCGCCAGCGCGGTGACGCCCGCGGCGCGTCCGCGCTCGACGATCAGGTCGAGCACGAGCCACCGCTCCCGGACTTCTGCCGCTGTGGCGCGCACCGCCGCGACGAGCGCCCGCTCGATCTCCGCGCCGGTCGCGTCGCCGCCCGCGTGCACGACACGCGCCACCGAGTGTCCGCCCTCCCGGGCAAAGGCGAGACCGTCGCCTCCGCCACGGCCGGCGTGGTCGAACTCGGCGCCCATCGCCATCAGCTCGCGGACGCGCTCCGGGCCTTCGGTCACGAGCACCCGGGCCGCGTCGGCGTCGCACAATCCGGCACCGGCGGCCAGCGTGTCCGAGAGGTGCAGCTCGGGAGAGTCGCCGTCGGACGTCAGCACCGCGGCGATCCCGCCTTGCGCGTACCGCGTGGCCGAATGCGCGAGCTCGCCCTTCGTCAGCACGAGGACGGACTGACCGGCGCGGGCGGCGTGCACGGCTCCCGAGAGACCGGCGATGCCGCTCCCCAGCACCAGCAGGTCGAACATCGGGTCAGCCTATCGATCGGGTCGTGCTATGGAGCGAGCTTGTGAAGCTCTCGGTCGAGAGCTTGAAATTCCGCGTCGGTGGGACGGTTGCGCGAGTCGACATGCACGACCTTCGGCGCGTACGACTCGAGCTCCGCCTCGTCGTACTGCGCATAGCTGATGACGATCACGCGGTCGCCGGTGTGCACGAGGCGGGCGGCGGCGCCATTGAGGATCACGTCGCCGGGGCCGCCGCGGATCGCGTAGGTCTCGAAGCGGGCGCCGTTGTCGAGGTCGAGCACGTGCACCTGCTCGTGCTCGAGCACGTCGGCCTGCTTCATCAGGGCCGGATCGAGCGTGATGGACCCCACGTAGTCGAGGTCGGAGCCGGTGACGGTGGCCCGGTGGATCTTGGACTTCATCATCGTGCGACGCATCAGCTGGTGCTCTCCTGTTCGGCGACTGTGATGACGCCGAGGTCGGACGAGACCTCGGCCCCTGCGATCCGGATCGTGACGTTGTCGATCAGGCGCGCCCCGCCCACCGGGGCGGCGACAGCGAGCACGACCTCGCCGCCCATGGTGTCGAGCGGTGCGAGGTCGGTGGCGCGCCGCAACTCCGCGTACTCGAGGTCGAGGCCGTGACGGGAAGCTTCGGAGTCGACGAGCGCGGTGACCCGGCGCGGATCACGCTCGCCGTCCCCGACGGCAGCGGCGGCGGCGCGCAGCGACGAGAAGATGCCCGTCGCGCGCTCGCGCTCATGGGGCGCGAGGTAGGCATTGCGGCTCGACATCGCCAGCCCGTCCGGCTCGCGCACGACCGGGCAGCCCACCACCTCGACGGCAAGGTCGAGGTCGGCGGCCATGCGGCGCACCACGACGAGCTGTTGGAAATCCTTGCGCCCGAAATAGGCCGTGGACGGGCCGACGATCGAGAACAGCTTCGCGACGACCGTCGTGACCCCGTCGAAGTGCGTCGGCCGCGCCGCACCGCACAAGCCCTCGGTCAATCCGGCGACGTGCACGGTGGTGACCGCCGGCTCCGGGTACATCTCGGGCACGCTCGGCACGAAGAGCACGTCGACGCCTTCGGTCTCGGCCGCGGCCGTGTCCGCAGGGAGGTCCCGCGGGTAACCGGCGAGGTCCTCTTCCGGGCCGAACTGGAGCGGGTTGACGAAGATCGTGGTGACCACGAGGTCGTGATTGGCGCGCGCGGCGCGCATGAGCGAGTGATGACCCTCGTGGAAGAAGCCCATCGTCGGGACGAGGCCGACGGTGCCGCCCGCACGACGGGCGGCCTCACACCGCGCGCGCAGGTCGGCGATGCGATCGACGACGATCATGCGACCGTCTCCTCCAGGTCGCTCCGCGCTTCGCTCTCCTCGCGGCCTGCGAGGCGGCGGGCTTCGCGCGCGAGGGCCCGGTACGCGTCGCGCTCGTCGGCGGGGAGGGCGTCCAGGTGCCGGGCGACGGTCGCGTCGTCGCCGCGCGCGACAGGACCCGTCAACGCGGCCGCGGGACCGAGATCGGCGACGTTGGCGAGCGTGCCCCGCACCAGCGGGAGGAACGCCTCGAACGGCACGCCGGCGTTCGCGGCCAGCCGTTCGACCTGCCCGAGCAATGCCACGAGGTGGTTCGACGCAACGCTCGCCGCGGCGTGGTACCGCGCGCGATCAGCGGCGTCGACGCGGAACGGCCGCATTCCCAGGCTGAGCGCGACGCGCTCGACTTGGGGCGATCCGTCGATCGCGCACCACGACCCGGCCAACCGGTTGCGTCCGACCTCGCCCGAAGGCAGCGACTGCAACGGGTGGAGCGAGGCCACTTCCACGTCAGGCCGCGCGAGCAGGACCGCGTCGAGCTCGTGCAACGTCGACGCCCCGGACAAGTGGACGACGAGCGCGCCCGGACGGAGCGCCGGCGCGAGCGTGGCGGCCGCGTCGGCGATAGCCGAATCGGGCGTAGCGATCACGAGAAGATCCGCGTCGCGCCCGGCGTCGGCTACCTCGACCGCGGGCGCACCGAGGCGGTCCGCGACCGCCTGCGTCGAGGGAGCGTCGACCGTCCGGCCGGCGACGGCGACCGGTCGCCAGCCGCGCCCGACCAGCGCGAGGGCGACGGCGGTCCCGGCGCGGCCGGGTCCGACGAGCGCGAAGGCTCGAGGCGGGGTCGTCACGCGCATTGGGCGTCCAAGCCGTCCAAGCTGCTCAAGCTGCTTCAGCCTTTCGTTCCGGTCCCGTCGCCGGGTACCGGACTACTGGGTCTGTGGCTGCGCCAACTCTACTTGGGTGCGACGGACCCTTGCCTCGCTGCTCGGCACCCACGGGGCGAGCATCGGCTCGAGGTCGGACAGGGGCACCATCACGAAGGCCCGCTCGTACAGGCGCGGATGGGGAACGACCAGGTCGGGCTCG
>JALZAA010000461.1 GCA_030948625.1 Actinomycetota bacterium | reverse complement strand
ACGTTCACGCAGTACTACGGCTCGAAGGAGCTGGACGCGAGCACCCTCATCATTCCGCTCGTCGGCTTCCTGCCCGGCGACGACGAGCGCGTGACGGGCACGATCGACGCGGTGAGCGCCGAGCTCGGCCACGACGGCTTCATCTCCCGGTACTCGACCGCGGAGACCGATGACGGGCTGCCGGGGACCGAGGGGCAGTTCCTCGCGTGCTCGTTCTGGCTCGCGAGCGCGCTCGCGCTCAACGGACGGGTCGACGAGGCGCGGAAGCTCTTCGAACGGCTGATCGCGCTCTCGAACGATGTCGGGCTGCTCGCCGAGGAGTACGACGTGCCTCGCCAGCGGCAGGTCGGCAACTTCCCGCAGGCGTTCAGCCACCTCGCGCTGATCCAGGCCGCCAACTTCATCACGCAAGCCGGTCAGCAGAAGTAGTAGGCGCGCCCGCGGGCGCTACGTCTCTTCGGTCACTCCGAAGCGGTCGGTGTAGAAGCGCAGCGCCTCGCGGCGCTCCGTCGGATCGAGGCCGAAGTCGGCGAGGTCGTAGACGATGCCGCCGAACTTGCCGCGCGGATGGCCATCCATGAACGCCTGCATCGCGGCGCGGGCGCTGTCGGTCATCGGCTGACCGGCAAGGTCGTAGATGCGCTCGACCATCGCGACATCGTCGGCCATGAACTCGTCGAAGTGCACGTCGATCGACTGGTCGGGCGGCAGGGCGTCGCGATGGTCGACGCACGCTTGCAGCATGCGCTCGATGCGGTCGGCCCAGAAGCCGCCGATGCGGTTCGGCTCGACCCGCTCGTGGCTCAGCCGGGCGGTGTAGGTGATCATCGTGGCGACCGACGTCGTGACAGAAACCGGATCCCGGTGCGTGACGACGAACGTCGCGTCGGGAAACGTCTCCCGCAGCACGGGGAACTGCTCCAGGTGCTGCGGCGACTTCAACACCCAGCGTTCGCCGCCGCGCAGCCACTGGAGAACCTTCAGCACCGTCCGGAGGTACTCGTAGTGCGGCGTCTGATCGTGCGTGAGGTAGTAGTCGCGCCAGCTGGGCATGGCCGATGTCGTCTCGAACAGCATCGTCGAGAAGTCGATCGCCAGCAGTTGGATCTCCTCGTGCACGTGGTCGACGGTCATCTCGTGCATGCGCTTGAAGTACGGCATGGCGGTGTTGATGAAGTCGAGCGCGACCTCGGTTCGAGCGATCCGCGGGTCGGGCTCGCCCGGTCCCGGTCGCTCGCCGTCGGCGAGCACCGGCTCGAGGCTCTCCCAGTACGGCAGGGACCGCAGCGCGGGGTCGGCGGCCATGAGGTTGTGCAGGTGCGTCGTGCCCGTGCGGGGGAGCCCGCACACGATGATCGGCGCCTCGATGCGCACGTCGTGGATCTCGGGATGGCGGCGCAGGAGATCCTGGATGAGCAGTCGGTTCTTGAGCAGCTGCACGAGGAGCGTGTGGTTGGTGACGATCCCGGTCGCGCTCAGCCCCGCTTCGGTTCGGAACGCGGTGCAAAGGACGTCGAGGGGCTCGCGGAAGCCGTCGTCGCCGAAGTCGGACAGGCCCGTCGCGGCGACGGCTTCGTCCATCAGCGCTTCCGGTTCGAGTCGCAGGCCGGGCGCCATCGATGCCATGGCCGTCAGGATCTCTGCCGTCTCGGGTGAGAAGCGCGGCTCGGCGAGGTCGTCGATGCGGACCGGCGCCGGGCGCGCGCTGACGGTCACTGCGTCTATGCCCCCGCAGGCACCGGCACCGTGCGCGTGTCCCGTCCCGAGCGGAGCACCGTGCCGGGCAGGTCGCCGGTCGGCTCGCCGTTCTCGACGATCGTCCGCCCGTTCACGAACACGCGGCGGACGCCGGTCGAGCCCGCGAACAGCCGCGCCGACCCGCCGGGCAGGTCCTCGACGAGGTGCACCTCCTCAGCGCCGATGGTCTCGGGGTCGAACAGGACGAGGTCGGCATGGAAGCCCTCCCGCACGAGGCCTCGCTCGCGCAGGCCGAACAGCTCCGCCGGCGCCTGCGTGATGAGGTGGATCGCCTCTTCCATGGGGACGAGCCGGCGGCCGCGGATCATGTCGGCGAGGAACACCGTCGTGTAGGGCGCGCCGCACATGCGGTCGAGGTGCGCGCCGGCGTCGGAGCCGCCGATGAGCACGTTCGGGTTGCGCCACGCCTCCGCCCGCAACTTCCACGAGTCCTCGTCGTCGTCGGGCGGCATCGGCCACAACACGGTGCGCAGCTCGTCGTTGATCACGATGTCGAGCAGCGTGTCGAAGCTGTCCCGGCCACGCTCCTTGGCGAGGTCGTTGACGACCCGGCCCTTCAAACCCTCGTTGGCGGCCGAGTACGTGTCGCCGATCTGGTAGCGGCCCCACGACGCCAGCCGTCGGAACACTCCCGCTTCCTTCGAGCGCGCCCGCTCGTTCATCCACTGCCGCGTTGCCGGGTCGCTCAGCTTCTCGATGCGCTCGGGCACCGGCAGGTTCATGACCTCGTTCCAGCCCGGGAGCATGAACAGTGCGCAGTAGTTGCGGAAGCTCATGTTCATCTCAACGAGGATCGGCATCGTCAGTGCGATCGCCTTGCCGCCGCGCGCCGCCGCGTTCTCGCACGCGGCGAGCTGCGTGCGGTACCGCTCGGGCTCCTTGGCATCGACAGTCAGCACGTTCCAGTTGAGAGGCCGGCGAGCGGCGAGGGTCATCTCGGCCATGAGCTCGACCTCGTCGTCGCGGAACCCCCGCATGCACCCGTCGGTGACGTATTCGAGCATGGTGCCCTCGTGGTCGCGCACGGCGCCGCAGAGCGCGAGGACCTCTTCTTTCGACGCCCACCGCGACGCGACGGGCTGGCCGTCGCCGTCGGAGTGCGTGAACGCGAGCGTGGTCGAGAAGCCGATGCCGCCGGCGTCGATGGACTCGTGCAGGAGGCGCACCATCTCGTCGATCTGCTCGGGCGTGGCTTCGTTCCCGACGGCGTCCGCGCCCATCACGTTGCGGCGCAGCGCGCAGTGGCCGACGTTGAACATGGTGTTGACAGCGACGTTGCCCTCGAGGTTCGCGAGGTAGTCGCCGAAGCTCGTCCAGTTCCAGGGCACACCGTTCTCGAGCGCGGGGAGCGGCATGCCCTCGACCCTGGCCATCATGCGCCGCAGGTAGTCGGCGTCCTGCTCGGCGAGCGGGGCGAGCGTGAATCCGCAGTTGCCGTTGGCGATCGTGGTGACGCCGTGCGCGGCCGACGGCGATGCCAGCGGGTCCCAGAAGAGCTGGGCGTCGTAGTGCGTGTGCGGGTCGACGAACCCCGGCGCGACGACGAGACCCTCGGCTTCGATCGTCTCGGTGGCCCGCTCGTCGATGCCGCCGGGCTCGGTGATGGAGACAATCCGTCCGTCGCGGATGCCCACGTCGGCCGGGCGGCCCGGCGTGCCGGTGCCGTCGACCAGCGTGCCGCCCTGGATCAGGTAATCGAGCATAAGCTCCCCGCTGGGGCCGTGGGTGAAACGCGTTCTATTTTGGGCGGTCGGCTCGGCAGGCGCAACCGGCAACGGTCCCGCGCCGCCAGAAACCGCCTTCTTGTAGCGCTCGGAGTCGAGGCCTATCTTCCGGGCTGGGGGCACGCCGTGCTCGGCAGCGCGGCGAAGGGGGGCAACCCATGGGGATCGCGGCCGAGCGCGCGCGACGTCAGTTCTCCGCGGGTGCGGCTGACCTCATGGTGACGCCGAAAAGCTCTCGTCGTCGCCACGCCCGTCCCCGCCTGCTCTGGATCGCGGCGGCGGCCGTTCTGTTCATCCCGATCGGCTGCTTCGCGGGGCCTCCACCACCAACAACCGCCCACGTTTACCTCACCTTCGACGACGGTCCGAGCGCGTACACGCCGCAGATCCTCACCACGCTCGAGCAGAGGGGCGTGCGCGCGACGTTCTTCGTCGTAGGCGCGAACGCGTCGTCATACCCGAGCTACGTGCAACGGGAGAACGGCGACGGCGATGTGATCGGCGATCACACATGGAATCACCCGGACCTCACGACGCTGCCGCCGGACCAGGTGCGGCAGCAGCTGGAGTCGACGGCCGATGAGATCGAGTTCCTCACTGCCAACCGCCCCACGCTGTGGCGTCCGCCGTACGGCAGGTACAACTCCACCGTGACGCAGATCGCCTCGTCGCTCGGCCTCTCGATGCGGCTCTGGAACGTCGATCCGCGGGACTGGTCGCTTCCCGGCACCGCCGAGATTGTCCAACGCGTCGTCGACAATGTGCGCAATGGCGACATCGTCCTCTTGCACGACGGCGGTGGCGACCGTTCGCAGACAGTCGCAGCCCTCGGGACGATCATCAGCACGCTGCAGTCCCGGGGCTACAGCTTCGACACGCTGTAGCCCCTGCACGTGGCTCGGCGTCCGCAGATAGGCATGTATGCAACGGCTACCGTCGGCCTGTGCCGTTCCGTTGACGGCGGCCACCGTCCTCGACGCTCGAGTGGGCCCGCCGTGCAGTCGGGCCGGATGCTCGGCTGCTCGCTGTGCGGCCGACGCCAGGGGCGACCTCGTCGGGAGTGCACGACCTCGTCGCCGAGACCGGAGACGGGCGCGTTTACCAGTTCGTACTTCGGCGGTTCACCGACCGGGAGTGGCTCGCGCGTGAGCCCGATCTGGCGGCCCGCGAGGCGGAGGCACTCACGCTTCTCGAAGCCACACCCCTCGTCACGCCGCGCCTGATCGCAGTCGACCAGACCGCGGCGCACTGTGACGTTCCGGCGGTGCTCATGAGCAGGGTTCCGGGGGCGCCATTGGCCGCGCCTGACGACCTCGACGGCTTCGTGAGACGTCTCGCCGAGCCACTCGCGGTTATCCATGAGCTCGTGCTTCCGACAACGACGGCCATCCCGCCGTACCGCCCGTACGACATCG
>JALZAA010000314.1 GCA_030948625.1 Actinomycetota bacterium | reverse complement strand
CACGAGCGGACCTCGGACGGGTCGTCGGCGACGACACTGCGCTGGGAGGTGTGCAGGTAACGGAACAGCACGCCGTCGGGCTCGCCGTCCTTCCCGACCGAGCCCGTCGCCGAATACCGCCGCAGCGGATCGCCGTCGGGTCGCTCCACCTTCACCACGTCGGCGCCGAGATCGGTGAGCAGCTTCGAGCAGTAGCCCCCGGCGATACCCGTCGACAGGTCGACGACCCGCATCCCCTCGTAGATCACGACCGGTCTACCGACGACGGGACGAACATGGGGACGGGCACGCTGCGGTCCGGAACGGTCGGAAAGCGGAGCGGGCGAAAGACCGCCTTGACCGGCATGTTCGCGACCACCGCTTCCGGTTCGCAGTCGACCAGATAGCTCACGATCCGCACCGCGGGGTCCTCGTCCAGCGAGACGAGGGCGGTGACGAACGGCACCATCTCCTCGAACGCGGGGAGGAACGCGCGGCGCACGACGGTCCACGAGAACACCTGCCCCCGGCCGCTGACCGGCGTCCACGTGAACGACTCGCCGCCGCACGCGGGGCACCGTGGCTCCGGGTACCAGACGAGCCGACCACACGCGTCACACCGCGGGAGGACCAGCTCGCCGCGAGCGGCGCCGGCGAAGTACTCCGCGGTGCGCTCGTCGGCCAGATCCGGCAGCGGGAAGTCGGCTCGCTTCAGCGCCATCGCCGCCTCACCGGTCCTTGCGGAGGATGAGCGTCGACGCGTTCATGCCCGTGTAGCCGCCGTACACGCCGACTTCGCATCCCGGCACCTGCGCCGGGGCGGTGCCCCGAAGCTGCTTCACCACCTCGACGACGTGCGCGATGCCGAGCACGTACGCGTGGCTCAACAGGCCGCCGTGCGTGTTGAACGGGAGTCGCCCGGAGTCGTGCAGGAGTGAGCCTTCCTCCACGAACGCCCCGACGTCGCCCTTGGGGCAAAAGCCCATGTCCTCGATCTGCATCATGGCGACGACCGTGAACGGGTCGTAGACGGTGAGAACGTCGACGTCGGCGGGGTCCAGGCCCGCCATCTTGAACGCGCCCGGTGCGGAGAACACCTGTGGCGTGGACGTGAAGTCGCGCTGCTGGCTCCAGTGCCCGCCCGAGTGTGCGCTCCCCTCCCCCACCCCGGCCACAACCGCCGGCGGTTGGCGGAGATCGCGCGCCCGCTCGACCGAGGTCGTGATGTACGCGGCGCCGCCATCGGAGATCAGGCACGAGTCGAACATGCGCAGCGGATCGGCGAGCGTCGGCGAACCGAGGTAGTCGTCGAGCGTCATCCGCTTCTCGTGCATCACCGCAGTCGGATTGAGGTTCGCGTGACGCCGGCTCGAGACCGCGATCGCCCCGAATTGCTCCGCGGTCGTGCCGAACTCGAGCATGTGACGCCGCATGATCGTGGCGAAGTAGACCGGCTGCGGGAAGAACCCGAACGGCACTTCCAGGTTCTGCTTCAGCGGCTGGGCCGCGTGCGTCTCGCCCGGTCCGCCGGTCATCGAGCCCCGCTGCGTGGCCCACGCGACGGGGAACACGTTCAGCACGTGCTTGGCCTTGTCGTCGGCGATGGCCTTGGCGGCGAGATACGGCGCGGTGCCCGCCCACGTCATGCCGCCGCCCCACGGCGACGTCCACAGGTCATGGCTCGTGCCGAAGTGCTCGTGGAACGCGTCGGCATCGAAATCGGGGAACGCGCCGCTCCACGTGAGCCCGTCGACGTCGGCTGGATCGAGACCGGCGTCGGTGATGGCCCGCTCCGCGGCCTCGGCCCCGATGTCGCGGGCGGTCCGGCCGGACGCCTTCGTGTAGGCGCTCTCGCCCACGCCGGCGATGGCCACCCGGCCCGAGACGTCGTCGAGCTCGGCGGCGTGGCCCCAGTCCGGCTCTCCCATGCGCCGTCAATGTAACGGACTTGCCCTCGAGATCGTCTAGACCATCAGCCGATGGTTCATATGCCCGCGCCGTGGGTAAACGACGGCTCGGGTGGACTGATAGAAGCTCGTGGAGAGTGTTCGTGGAGAGTGATGGAAGACCAGCAACTCGATAAGCCAGTCGCAACGCGCTTTGACAAGCTGCCCAAGGAACTTCGCGACCCCCCGGTCGCGTTCGCGGCGGCCTCGTTCATCGGCCCGCTGTTCCTCGTGCTGCTCGGATTGATTGCGGGGCAGACCCAAGCTTCGTCGCCGCTCCACACCGTGGCCGCCGTCGTGTTCGTGGTTGCGCTCACGGGCTTCATCGTGACGTCGATCCGACGGTTCTTTGTCCGCCGCGCGGAGAATGTGCAGTTCGAGGAGGAGCTCACCAGACGCCGGAATGCGCGTCGCCCTTCTGCATCGTCCGCCCGTCAGGCGCGGACGCCGGCTGTGCACGAGCCTCCCGACGCGCGCCGCGCGTCGTAGAACCTGAGCTCGGTCACCCCCGCCGGAGCGCGAACAGGTCGAGGGGCTCGTCGAACCCCTTGAGAACGCGGCGGCCGGCAGGATCGAAGGCGAGTGGCGCCTCGGTCTTCTCGACCCGCTTTCGGAGCTCGTCGGTGACGAGGATCTCGTTCGGCACGGCGAGGTCGCCGATCCTTGACGCGACGTTGACGACGGGTCCGTAGTAGTCGCCGCCGCGGGTGAGGATCTCGCCCACCGCCAAGCCGCCTCGCGGTACGACGTGCGCCTCGCGGCCGAATCGGTCGACGAGGGCGAGCGCGATGTCGGCGGCGGACACGGCGTCGAGGGCGACGAACATCACCTCGTCGCCGATGAGCTTGACCACCCGACCGCCGTGCGATGCGACGGTGTCGAGGGCC
>JALZAA010000450.1 GCA_030948625.1 Actinomycetota bacterium | reverse complement strand
AGGACTGGCCCGCGACAGCAAGGCCCTGCAAACGCCAGACTGCGGCTACCGCGGTCCTTCCTCAGCAGGTCGCAATGGCGAGGAACGATCGTATGGAATACGATCACTTCGGTTTTTGAGGGCTCCGGCCGTGTCGGGCCGGAACGCTGAAGGTACAAACATTCGCAGCACCAGTGAGCGACAACACACGACACGAAGCGTTCAACGGCCGGGCGTGAGTACCAGCGATCCAGACGATCGAAGCGCAGCGCTGGTCGGCGGTCGGCTCATGGCGGAGATCACCAACCGGATCGTCGCGTTCATGCGGGAGCACTACGGACGCGGGCCGATAAAGGCTAAGACGTACGTCCTCGACAACCTGATCGTCTGCGTGCTCAGCGACGGGTTCACCGCAATCGAGCGCACGATGATGGAGGGCGGCCAGCCCGACCGCGTCCTCGAGATGCGTCGCGACTTCCAGCAACTCATGAAGGTGCGCTACACCGAAATGATCGAAGAGCTCACCAGACGCAAGGTGCTTGCGTTCCTGAGCCAAGCCCATGTCGAACCGGACCTCACGATCGAAATGTTCCTGATGGACGGGCCGGTGCCCGGGTTCGGCGCCCTGGAGCTGGTCCATCCACCTCCGGCTGAGTCGGATTCGGCTAGCGGCTGATCGCACACGCGATCACGAAGACCTGCTCGCATGCGCGCACCATCAGGTAAGCTCGGTGACGTCGACGCCAGCAGGCGGGACCTTCTTGGTTCGGCCCGGAACGCTTCGACCTAAGAGCAGCTCGCGCTCGTAGCGGCCCGACGGCGGCATCGGGGGCGTTGCAGTTCGGCAAGGTTCACCCCGAAGTCGGAGCTCTCCATGCCTCAACCGTCGATGCGCGCCCCCGGGCGTCAGGTACTCGCCTCCTACGCGCAGCCGCGTCTCCCGAGGAGCCTCCTCGACATTGGCACCTCCGTTGTGCCGTATGTCTTGCTCTCGGTTCTGCTGTACCTGACAGTGGGGGTCTCGGTTCTGCTGACCGTCGCGCTGATGGTGCTGGCCGGAGGGTTCCTGGTGCGGACATTCGTCGTCTTCCACGACTGCACGCACGGATCACTCTTCCCATCCAAGCGCGCCAACCGGTGGGTCGGGCGCTTGGCCGGACTTTTCGTCCTCTCGCCGTTCGGTCGCTGGCGCCACGACCATGCGATGCATCACGCCTCATCCGGCGATCTCGAGCGCCGTGGCGTCGGAGATATCGTCACCCTTACCGTCGCCGAATACCGCGCCCGGTCATGGCGTGGGCGCCTCGCCTACCGAGTGGTACGCAACCCGCTCGTGATGTTCGGGCTCGGGCCGATCATGGCGATGATCGTGGGGCCGCGGATCGCCACCCGCTCACAGCGTCCGCGGATGCGCCACAGCGTGCTCGGCACCGACGCTGTCCTGCTGGTCGTGGCCGCCGGGCTGTTCTGGCTGGCCGACTGGGAGAAGCTCCTACTGGTGTGGGCACCCCCGGCGATGCTCGCCGGATCAGTCGGTATCTGGCTCTTTTATGTGCAACACCAGTTCGAGGACGCCTACTGGCAGGACGCCGCCGATTGGAGCTACGCCGATGCGGCGCTGCGCGGCAGCTCGTACCTGAAGCTGCCGAGGCTGCTGCAGTTCTTCACCGGCAACATCGGGTTGCACCACGTCCACCACCTCAACGCGCGAATCCCTAACTACAACCTCCAGCGCGCCCACGACGAAAACCCGATCTTCCACGAAGTGCCGACACTGTCCCTGCTCGACGGCATACAGGCCGTCAACCTCAAGCTTTGGGACCAACACGCCGGAAAGCTGGTTACGTTCACAGAGGCCCGTAAGTCGGCCGGCGAGCAAGCCGTCGGTCCGATTCGACCAGTGGCGGATCGCCCGGGTTTGAGTTGAGCCGTTCTGAAAGCGCCGCTGACGCCGCGCGACCGGCTTCCAATCTCCCGTTGGTCGCCGCGGCGCGGCAATGCCGCATGGTAGGCCTCGGCCCTGGATCCAAGGTGGTCGGGCCGTGCTTCACTCTGTTCTCCACGCTCGCGCCTGCTCACCACCCGCGCGGGCCAAGATCTCGAGACCCCGGAAAG
>JALZAA010000448.1 GCA_030948625.1 Actinomycetota bacterium | reverse complement strand
GCAAGGGCCTGAAGGCCTGCGAGCACACGCAGGGGACCCGCCTACAGGTCGATCCCGGGTCCTGGGTACGCTAGAACGTCATGAAACGGGCCGAACCGGGGTGGTTGGTGCTGGCGATCGCCGGCATCGCAGCATTGATCGGCTCGTTCCTTCCTTTCTATACGTTTGGCCGCGGCGTCGAGCTCACGGTGTGGAACCGAAGTCTGTTCCCGACCGCCACGCTCATCCCGCTGCTCGTGTTCGGCATCGGGCTCGAAGGCCTGTTCGTGTTGCTGATGGGGTACGAGCCACGGTCGCCGTTCCTCAGCTTCACCTGGTCGCAGGCGAGGTTGGCCGGTACCGCGTTCGCGATCGTGCTTGCCCTCACTTACCTGGTGCAGGGGCGCGCGGGCGGCAGTCTCGGCTCCGGCTACGTGATCCTGTCGCTGTCGACGGTGGCGTCGTTTGCAGGCGCGGTCGTGGCGCGGCGAGCGGAGCTGGCGCGCGGTCGCGAGAAGATCACCGTCCCGGCGGAGCATCCATGGAGAGCCGCGTTTCTTCGTTGGCGACGAGAGCTGACCGCCAAGGTCAATTCGTACGCCGCCGGTGGCAAGCAAGCGGCACAGCCATCCCCGCCCACCGAGACGATGCCGTCGCTGCCGGGTGAAGAGCCCGACAGCACGTCCGAGATCGAGACGCCGGAGCCCACACCGGTCCCGCGGCTGAGCGCGGTGCAGTCAGAGCCGGAGCCCGACGAAGAGCCGGCAGCCGACGGTGACGAGCCGACGACCGATGGCGACAAGCCGGCGGCCGACGAGGTAACGGCCGGGGAGCGTGAAGCTGCACCCGACGGCGAAGTCGCGGTCCCAGCCGCAGCGGAAACCGAAACCGAAGCGGCAGCCGACGACAAGGCCAAGGGCGAGGCCGAGCGCGACGACGAGGAACCCGAACGCGAGCGTCCCGCCGCACCGGGCTGATCCGGGCGCGCCGTCTGCTCGTCGATCAGATCGTCAGCACGGTGACGAACCACCACACGACGAGCACGCCGACGATTCCGATGCCCACCCAGCCGAGCGCGATACCGGCGACGGCCATGCCGCGTCCGCGCTTGGCACCGCCGGAGTTCTCGATGTCCTCGAGCGCGAGATGGCCGAGCACGATCGACACGATGCCGGGAACCGCGCAGCACCAGAAGAAGAGGCCCGTGACGAGGGAGGCCACGGCGAGCCCGCTCACCTGCGTCGTGGTCGAGGCGCCCGGATAGATCGCGCCCGGCGGCGGTCCCGACCCCGGCTGTGACTGCGGCGGCAGGTTGGGCGGCGGTCCGGAGGGTGGAGGCGCGCTCGGCGGCGGCTGACTCACAGCTTCGCGACGACCTCGGCCATGATCGAGCCGATCTCCGTCGGGTTGCGCGCGATGTGGCATCCGGCGTCCTCGAGCGCCTCGATCTTCGCCGCCGCCGTGCCCTTGCTGCCGGACACGATCGCGCCGGCGTGCCCCATCTTCTTGCCCGGCGGCGCGGTCAGCCCGGCGATGTATGCGACCACCGGCTTGCTCATCTCCTTCTTCACGAACTCGGCCGCCTCCTCCTCGGCCGAGCCCCCGATCTCGCCGATCATGATGACGGCGCCGGTCTCGGCGTCGGCCTCGAAGGCCTGGAGGCAGTCGATGAAGCTGGTGCCGGGCACGGGATCGCCGCCGATGCCCACGCACGTGGTCTGCCCGATCCCGCGCTGCGTCATCTCGTGCAGCGCCTGGTACGTGAGCGTGCCCGAGCGGCTGACGATGCCGACCGGGCCACCGCCCATGGCGATCTCACCCGCGGTGATCCCGATATTTGCCTTGCCCGGCGAGATGATGCCCGGGCAGTTGGGGCCGAGCAGCCGCACCCCGGGATAGTCGCGCTTCAGCCGGTTGTAGAAGTACGCCTCGTCGTGGGCGGGAACTCCCTCGGTGATCACCACGACGGTCTCCACGCCGCCCTCGGCGGCCTCCAGCACGGCATCCGACACGCCCGGCGCGGGGATGAACACGCACGACGCGTTCGCCCCCGTTTCGGCAACGGCTTCCTTCACGGTGGCGAACACCGGGATCCCGTCGACATCGGTGCCCGCCTTCTTCGGGTTCGTGCCCGCGACGACCTGCGTGCCGTAGTCGCGGTTGCGGACCCCGTAGAAGCGTCCCTGCGAGCCCGTCAGTCCCTGGTAGACGACGCGCGTGCTCTCGTCGACGAAGATGCTCACGCCGACGCCCCTGCCATCTCGACGGCCTTGCGTGCGGCGTCGATCATCGTCGGCTGCGAGACGAAACGGTCGGATTCGTGGGCGGCGAGAATGGCGCGCCCTTCGTCGGCGTTCGTGCCGTCGAGGCGGATCACGATCGGCGACCGGATCTCGACCCGCCCCAGCGCCTGGACGATCCCGTTGGCGACCTCGTCGCCTTTGGTGATGCCACCGAAGATGTTGATGAAGATGGACTTGACGCTCGGGTCATTGTTGATGACCTCGAGCGCGTTCGCCATCACGTCGGCGTTCGCGCCGCCCCCGATGTCGAGGAAGTTGGCGGGCTCACCACCGACCTGGCTCACGATGTCGACGGTGCTCATCGCCAGGCCCGCTCCGTTGGCGATGATCCCGACGTAACCGTCGAGGCCGACGTACTGAAGACCCTTCGCGTGCGCCGCGGCTTCGCGCTCGTCACGCTGTTGCGTCGCCTCGTACTCGGCCCAGTCGTGACGAAACGCGGCGTTGTCGTCGAGCGTCACCTTGGCGTCGAGCGCATGCACGCGCCCGTCCGTCGTGAGGATCAGCGGGTTGATCTCGACGAGATCGGCGTCACCGTCGACGTAGGCGCGATAGAGCTTCTGCATCATCTCCACCGTGCCGTCGACGGCAGAAGGGCTCAGCTTGGCCCGCTCGACCCATTGGCGCGCCGCGCCCTCGTCGAGGCCGTCGACCGGGTTCACGTGCAGCCGCGCGATCGCGTCGGGATCCTCCGCCGCAACCTCCTCGATGTCGATGCCCCCGCGAGCCGAGAGCATCCCGAGGTGCAGCTTCGCCGATCGATCGAGGGTGAACGAGGCGTAGTACTCCTCGGCGATGTCGCTGGCCCGCTCGATCCAGAGCGTCTCGACGACGTGGCCCTTGATGTCCATGCCGAGGATGTTCGCGGCATGGGTGACCACCTCGTCGGCGTCGGCGGCGAGCTTGATCCCGCCCGCCTTGCCCCGGCCGCCCACGTGCACCTGCGCCTTGACCACGACGGGGTAGCCGATCTCGTCGGCTGCCTCGACGGCCTCGTGCACGGTGAAGACGGCGCGACCGGGCGAGACCGGGATGCCGTAGTGCGCGAACAGCTGCTTGCCCTGGTACTCGAGGAGGTCCATTACTTTTTGTCGCTCCGCTCCATGAGGTGTGAGGT
>JALZAA010000307.1 GCA_030948625.1 Actinomycetota bacterium | reverse complement strand
GAGGACCGGGGCGAGGATAGGAAGCAGCGTGACACTCCGACGCCGGAGGATCACGACTCCGGCTGCGGCAAAACCGAGGAGCGGCCAGAACATCGACCACCCGGCCAGCGATGCCCATTCGGGTCTCCCTTCGGCAGCGCTGAAGTGCACCATCTGGAACGGGCGATACACACCCCAGATTCGGCCGACGCGTGTGGCGACGACGACCGGGAGCCGGCTGAGGTGATGGCGCATGTAGTCGCGCCCCAGATTGCGCCGCTGCTCGGCCGCCGCGGACGGCTCGGGTGACACCCGGTCGGGTTTGCAGAGGCCGAGCCAGAAGCCGGTGAGGAATCCGGAGTACGTCGCGTCGCAGTTCGCTCCGGCCACGACACCGCCGTCGCCGTACGAGATGAACGCGGGCCTTTCGTACCGGTACAGCAGATAGGCCTGCCACGGCGCCACCGTCGCCGCGCTTGCGACTACCACGACGCCCGCGATGCGTGCGCGACGACGCCACGGCAGGCCCTTCATCATCAGGGTCGCCGGCACCGCGAGCAGCGGAATCAACAACAGGAGCTCGCCGCGGCTCAGCATCGCGAGCGCGCACGTCACACCCAGCAGGACGGCGTACCGCCAACCCGGTGTGCGTATCAGCCGGTATGTGAACAGCAGCGCCGCCGCGGTCGTCAACGCGGCGAGCGTCTCGGGCAGGAGCAAACCGTCGTTCACCCACAGGTTGGGATAGACGGCTCCGATCCCCGCTGCAATCAGGCCGGCTCGAGGACCCGCGACCTCACGCCCGAGCAACCCGATGACGATCACCGCCGCGGCGCCGGCGAACGCCATCGTCATGAGCATGGCGGTCTCGTTGTCGTCGATGGCCAGCGCGACCGGCGCAAGCACCACGGCCGTCAGCGGCGGATGCTCACCGCTTCCCAGCAGGTGGATGCCGAAGGCGGACGGCTCGAAACCGTCGCCGTGGGCGAAGTTCGTCGCCTCGCTGGCGTAGAAGAGCTCGTCGTAGGTGCGCGTCTGATCCCGCGTCACCGTCGTGACGTACACCGCCCGCCCCAGAAACGCCGCCGCCGCGATGCAGACGAGCACCCGCGCGAAGCGCCCACCGTCCATGGGCACAAACCCCCCGAATCCTCCGGGAACGGACAGTCTAAGGAGAACGAGGGGTTGGCTCGGGTCAACGGGGGTCGCCTTGTAGACGGCTGCCATTGCCGCCAATCCGTCGCAGGCCCTAGCGCAGGCCCTGATATTTACATTTCGCCCAATTGCGGCGATACTGACCACGCAGCTGCGTGAGGTCCGCTCCGACACTCGGCTGTAGGGAACCGCCTCCCGGAGAACCGCCTCCAGGAGGGCAACGCGGAAGCGGGAGGCCTAGGTGAGCTGGTGCCTCCCGCTTTCCGCGCCAGGCGGCTTACCTCACAGGGCGAACTTTCAGGCCACGCGCCGAGCCATTGGCGCGAGCTCGTGCCATCCATGCGAGGTTTAAAAGGGGGCTGCCTGGTCAAACCCTGGTTCCGAGGGCCGGAACGTGACGGGGAGCGATCGGAACAGCTCTCCGGCCCGGCGGGAAGGGGGATCTCAGGGTCGCGCCGCGGGTCCCCGTCCGAGGCGCCATCAGAGCCGGCCGCGTTCCGTGCCCATCGTTCGACGTCGGCCTCCCTGTCATGGCGGGAGGCACTCGGGGCACCCGGTGTTCGTCCCAGAATGCTCGGAGGGCCACAGCTCACCAGCCGACACTTCCGTCAACCAGTTCGTATTCGTCGATAATGTGCACGCAAATCCATACAGCGAGCACGACGGCAGCACGTCGATTCCTTATCGAGCGCGACCCGGAGGCGCTCGACCTGAGAGGCCTCGACGGATACTGGGCGCAGCACGCCGCAAGGAAACTCGTGTCGTATCCCAGTGCGACTTCGAACGCAGGGCCAGATCCGATAGGGAGGCGCGCTCCCCGGTTCACACTGCCTGACGGTTATCGCCACGCTCCCAGTCTGACCCGCTAGCCAGGGCATCCGCTTGGTCAAACCGTCCTGTTCTCCTCACTGCTTGTCGCACACACAGGCTGCTTCGCTGACGCGAAGTTCTCCGGCGGAGGTCTCGGTTGGGTCTGACAGGATGCCTCGAGGGTGCTGGCCCGCGGTCAGCCGAGCAATGTCTGACCGCTAGGGGATCTGCGCCAGGAACGCGTCCTTGGCTCCGGTCATGCCGAGCTGGTTGGGATGCACGGGCGCGGCCGGCGCGGTGGGTGTCACCGGCTCGACCCAGCGGACCGACGGGATCTGGCAGGCGTCGTGTCCGACGCTAGCCGCGTACGTGTCGACGAACGTGGCGTCGTTGGCCGCCGCCTGCTCGGCGAGCATCGCATTCAGGGCCTTCTCGATACCCCTTAGGTACGGGACGTCGCCAGGCGTCATCGGCATCTGCGGGTAGC
>JALZAA010000405.1 GCA_030948625.1 Actinomycetota bacterium | reverse complement strand
ACGCCGCCGTGTGTCGAAAATCATGCAGCCGAAGGCGAGGGAGCGGATCATCGGGGTGCCGCAGGTTGTACGCCTGCTGCTTCCGCTTGAACTCCCTCGAGAACCGGTCGGGATGATAGGACCGACCGTCCTCGGGCCATGAGAAGAGGAGCGTGTCGTCGTCCTGGTGGCGACCGAACATGAACATCTCCTCGCGCTGCCGCGTCCGCCACGCGCGCAACACCGCCACCGTCTCGCTGTCGAGATCGACAACACGGGCCCGGCCCGTCTTCGTCGGTCCGACACGCACGTCATGGCGCACAGCGGTCACCGATTGACGGATCGAGGCGCGTCCCCGGTCAAGGTCGAGGTCGCGCCAACGCCAACCCAACAATTCGCCACGACGCGCGCCAGTGAGCGCGAGCGTCAACCATGCCGGGTAGTACCGGTCGCCTTCGGTGTACTCGAGGAACCGGCGGAGTTCGTCGGCCGTCCAGGCCCGTATCCCCGGCGCGCGTGTGGCATCGGCGGTCGGTCGCTTCGCTTTGTCGGCAGGGTTGCCGCGGGGGAGAAGTTCATCGGCGTCCGCGAGCGCGCTGCGCAGAATCGTCGCGATGTAGCTGACGGTGCGCGGCGCAAGCCCGCCCGCCTTCTGATCGCGCCGCCCGTCGCGTTGCAGCTCCGCGTAGAGCGCGGTGAGCTTCGTCGGGGTGAGGTCAACGAGACGCTCCGCGCCGAGACGAGGGATGACGTGCGTCTGGAGGTTGCGGCTGTACGACTCCCACGTCGAGTCGCGGACCTGGCCGCGCATCCCTGCGAGCCATTCGGTCAGGTAGTCGCGTAGCGGGACGCGCTGGTCCTTCGCCGGCGTGTAGGTGTTGGTGCGGATCGAGTGGCGCACGGCGTCCATCTCGGCTGCGGCGGCCTTCTTGGTCGCGAAGCCGCCGCGCCGTGTCTGGCGACGTCGGCCCGTCTCGGGGTCCTTGCCGACCGGGCACTTGAACCACCACAGGCCCGTCTCCGGGTCCTGACGGGGCCAGTCGAAGCGCCGCCCGTTGCCCTCGGTCGTTGTCATCGCAACCGTTCCCTCTCCTCTTCGGTAACACAGAGAGTACCACAGGGCGGGGCAGACCCGCCCACCGGCCGGGGGCGGACCCGGTCCACGGGGACCACCACGGCGTGCAGTAACCTCTGCTTCCATGACATCAACTCAGGTGCCCGAAGACGTCACAGCCGGGATCGAGGCGTTCATGGCCGAGAAGAAGGAAAGGGAGCAGGAGGCCGCGGCTCTGCCGACACCCCGGGAGGCCCGGCGGATCCGCGAACGCTCAGGGACGTCCATCCGCGAGATGGCGACGATCCTCAAGGTCACCCCGAAGACGGTCGTGAAGTGGGAGCACGGGCGCTCGACACCGACGCGTGAACACGCAGCGCGCTGGCGACAGTTGCTCGATGCGCTCGACCGGGTCGGACCCCCACCGCGTCGCAAGCAGTACAGGACTAGCTCATGAAATGACGAAGGCCGCCGGAAGGCACCCCGGCGGCCAAACGCCCTCAACCAAACCAACCCCTCACCAGGATCAGCAATGACAGACGATACACGAACCAGCAGAGCGAGGGAATGTTCCTCGCGAGTTCCTCTTTTCGGAACGCCTGGCGCCCAACGAGGCACATCTAGCGGTCAGTCCGGGTCGCGACGCCACGTAATAGGCCAGGATCGCGTCCCAGCCCACTCAAGACGTCGGAGTTCAAGTCCCCCCTCCGACACAACTTCTTCAACGAATATCGCGGCTCGACGGCGCGCTAGCTCCTTGGAAGTGCAACTGAGCGCCCGGGCGGGCCCCAAGTAAACGCGCATCGAGCTCCTAAGGCGGAGTGGGGGAGCGCATATCGCCGGTTATGTGCGGCGAGTTCAGTCAGGCAGGGCTGTCGTTATGTGTGGGGTGGGTAGCAGCGCGTAGCAGCTGCCCCGAGCCCGGCAAGTCGAGCTCACCCGACCGTGAAGGTCCCGCGGACGGACGTCCCGCTGTCTCCCGTCGCCACGACGGTGTAGGTCCCGGGGTCGTCGCTTGAGCTCTGGTACGTGGCGCGCACGACGCCGTCGGGCGACGCCGCGTGAGGCTGTCCGCTGAACTTGCCGCCGCCGGGCTTGTCGACCTCGAACATGATCGCCTCGCCCGCCTTCGCTCCCGTGAGGTTGAACGTGAACGGTTGTCCGGACGGCGCAACCGGCGGGTTGACCGACAGCTGGGCGGGCGGGAGCGGCGGGATGGTCAGGGCCTGTCCCTCGGTCAGCCGATCTCCGTTGTTGAGATGATTGGCGGTCGCGAGCACCGCCGTGGACACCCCGAAGAACTTGGCGATCGAGGTCAACGTGTCCCCGCGCTTGACCTGATACATGACCGCAGGAGGTGCCGTCGTGGTGGTAGGACCCGCCGTGGTCGACGTGGGGGCCGTCCGTTTCTTTGCGGGGTGCGCGGACCCGCCGCTGCTGCACGCGGCGAGAACGACCGCAGCGCAAACAGCCAGCGCGCGCAGGAGGTGCGGCCGGAACCGGCGTGTCGACGCTGCGGCTGACGTACCGATCGTTCCTTCGCCAGAAGTCGGGCCCACGGTTTCGATGTTCAGCTGTCCCGAAACCGCCGCGCCGAGACTCTAAAGAATCTGGACTGGGGGAGCCACAACTCCCAACTGCTCCCACATGCCCAACTGATCCCAACTGATCCAGTCTTCCTGGATCTTCTCGTTGACAACGAGGACCACACTCACTCCTCTTACGGTACCGACCTTTCCCGTCGGGGCAATGCCCATGAGCCTTCCCCGGTGTGTGCCACTTGCGGTCCAGCGGCTCACCACCTTGT
>JALZAA010000297.1 GCA_030948625.1 Actinomycetota bacterium | reverse complement strand
TGCTCGACGCCGACGGGCTCAACGCGCTCACCGGCGACCTCGGGCCCCTGCGTGGCCGGACGGCGCCCGCCATCCTCACCCCGCACGCGGGCGAGTACGTGCACGTGGCGGGGGAGAAGGTCGGTCCCGACCGGCTGGCGGCGGCGCACCGCCTCGCCGAGCGGGCCGACGCCATCGTGCTGCTGAAGGGCCCGGGCGAGGTCATCGCCCCGCCGGCCGGACGCACCGCCGTCAACACCACGGGCGGCCCGTGGCTGGCAACGGCCGGCACCGGCGACGTGCTGTCGGGGATCATCGGCGGGTTCCTCGCTCGCGGGACCGACCCCTTCTGGGCCGCCGCGGGTGGCGCGTTCACGCATGGGCGGGCCGCCGACGCGGCCGGGCATACTGGCCTCGTCGCCGGCGACCTCATTGCAGCGCTCCCGGCGGCCATCCACTCGATCGAGAGCCTCGAGAGCCCGGAGGACTAGATGCCCGCGTCGACGCCAGTGAGCGAGGTCATGACCCGAGACGTCGTGACCCTGCGCCCCGACCAGCGGATCGAAGAGGCCGCCGACATCCTCGCCGAGAAGCAGATCGGCGCCGCCCCGGTCGTGGACAAGAGCGGCAAGACCATCGGGCTCCTGCGCGACGAGGACCTCATCCTCTCCGAAGCCAATCTCCACGTCCCCACCGTCATCACGTTCCTGAACGCCGACATCGTGCTGCCGTCGTCACTGCACCACTTCGAGGAGGACCTCAAGAAGGCGGCCGGCGCCACCGTTGCCGAAGTCATGACGACCAAGTTCCACACGGCGAAACCGGACGACAACCTCGAGGACCTCGCCACGCTGATGCACGAGCGCGACGTCACCCACGTGCCAGTCGTCGACGAGGCCGGCGAGCTCGTCGGCATCGTCGCCCGCGGCGACCTCGTGCGCTGGCTGGCGCGCACGACCTGATGGCGGCGAGCGGAACCGGGCATGACCGCGCGTTCCGGCCGGTCTGGGCCGAGGTCGACCTCGACGCGGTGCGCGCCAACGTGCGCACGTTGGCCGACTTCGCGGCGCCCGCCGCGCTCATGGCGGTCGTGAAGGCCGACGGGTACGGGCACGGGGCGGTCCCGGTCGCGCGCGCGGCCCTGGATGCGGGTGCGTCGTGGCTGGGCGTCGCGCTGGTCGAGGAAGGCGCCGAGCTCCGCGCCGCCGGGATCGACGCGCCCATCCTCGTGCTCTCGGAGCCTCCGCCCGCCGCCGCTCCCGCCGTCGTCGGCCTCGGGCTCACCCCGGTGGCCTACACGCCGGTCGGCATCGAGGCGCTGGCCAAGGCGGTGGCCCACGCCGACACCGCCGACCCGCTCCCGGTGCACCTGAAGATCGATACGGGCATGCACCGCGTCGGCTGCATGGCCGACGACGCGCTGGCCTTGGGCAAATCGATCGCGGGCCGCGACGAGCTCCGCCTCGAGGGCGTCCTCACGCACTTCGCCGTCGCCGACGAGCCCGACAACCCCTACACAGCCCAGCAGCTCGACCGCTTCGACCGCGTGCTGGGCGACCTCCGCGACGCGGGCGTCGCGTTCGACATGGTGCACGCAGCGAACTCCGCCGCACTGCTCGCCTTCGGCGATCGTGCACGCTTAGACCTCGTCCGGTGCGGCATCGCCGTGTACGGCGTGCCGCCCGCGCCTGCCCTCGCGGGCCGGGTGCCTTTGCGCCCGGCGATGGCGCTCAAGGCGCGCGTCTCACACGTGAAGACGCTCGCGGCCGGGGCTCGGCTCTCGTACGGGCTGCGCTACACGATGCCGCACGACGGGTCGGTGGCGACGGTGCCGGCCGGCTACGCCGACGGCGTGCCGCGCGCGCTGTCGGTCACGGGCGGCGAGGTTGTCGTGCGGGGCCGCCGTCATCCGATCGCCGGCACCGTGACCATGGACCAGTTCATGGTCGATGTCGGCGACGCCCCGGTCGAGGTCGGCGACGAGGTCGTCCTGCTCGGACGCGACGGCGACGCCGAGGTCACGGCGGACGAATGGGCCGACCGGCTCGGCACGATCAACTACGAGATCGTGTGCGGCATCGGGCGGCGTGTGCCGAGGACGTACCGCGCATGATCGGCGACGATCTCGAGGACGACGTCTCGATCGGCGGCCCGATGCGCGCCGTACGTGGCGTGGGCTTCGCCGCCGGTGCCGTCGCAGGGTTGGCCGGCGCGGCGTACGCCGTCGAACGGGCCATCGTCGCCGGGGTGCGGCGCAGACCCGACGGCGACGCCGGGAAGGCGCTCGTCCCGCCGTTCGACGAGGCGCTCCGCTACGAGAGCCACGACGGCGGCAGCATCTACACGATCAGTCGCGGCAAGGGCCCGACGATCCTCTTCTCACACGGCGTCACGCTCTCGACACGCGTCTGGGTGAAGCAGTTCGAGCAGCTCCCCAAGCTGGGGTTCCGTTGCGTCGCGTTCGATCACCGCGGCCACGGCGAGTCGAAATGCGGGACCAGCGGGCACTCGATCCTCAATCTGGCCGAGGACATGCGCACGCTCATGGAGCGGATGGAGCTGCGCAACGTGGTGCTCGTCGGGCACTCGATGGGCGGCATTGCCGTCCAGTCCTTCGTGGCCCGTTATCCCGAGCTGGCGGCGGAGCGAGTGCGCGGCATCGTGCTCATGTCGACCCTCGCCAAGACCTACCTGTCGGGCGCGAACTGGCTGCGTCGGCTGTTCGAGCGCATGACCGGCGGCGGACCGTCCGCGGGCGAGCTGATGACGCAGCGGAACCTCGGCTTCTTTCTCGCCCGGCTCGGCTTCGGGCGCGACCCGCAGGCGAGCCACGTCGAGCTGGTGCGCGAGATGATCGCCTCCTGCGAGAAGGAGGACAGCCAGGCCGCCATCGGCGCGCTCCTGGGCCTCGACATGACCGCCGACCTCCCCGGGATCAACGTGCCGACGCTGATTCTCAGCGGCAGCGCGGACGTCATCGCGCCGCCGGCCGAAGCGCGTCGCATCGCCGGGCTCATCCCCGGCGCCCGGCTCGAAGTGTTCAACGGCGCCGGGCACATGCTCATGCTCGAGCGCACCGAGGAGGTGCACGCGCTCATCACCGACTTCGCCCGCGACGTCGGCGCGCGTGGGCCCCTCCTCCGCTTCTGGCCCCGGCGCAAGGCCGCTCGCCGGCGGCTGCCCCGGCGCGTGCAGCGCCGCGCCCGCCGCGCGCTCGAGGCACGAGAGGCCGCCTCCTGATCACCGACGTCCCGGGGATCGGCGTCGGTCACTGGACCGGCTCCGGCACCGGCGTGACCGTCGTGACCGTTCCCGAAGGCACGGTCGCGTCAGGGGAGGTGCGCGGCGGCGCGCCCGCCAGCAGGGAGACGGCGCTCCTAGATCCCCACCGGCTCGTCGAGCACGTCGACGCGATCGTCCTCACGGGCGGGTCCGCGTTCGGGCTCGCGGCCGCCGACGGCGTGATGCGGGCGCTCGAGGCCCTGGGCCGCGGCTTCTCGACCGCCGGCGGACCGGTCCCGATCGTCCCGGCGGCGGCGGTCTACGACCTCGTCAGCTCAGACGGCGCCCGCCCGGGGCCCGAGGAAGGCGCGGCCGCCTTCGCCGCCGCCGAGACGGCGGTCCCGTTCGCCACCGGGCGGGTCGGCGCCGGAGTGGGCGCCACCGTCGGGAAGTGGAAGGGTGCCGATCACCGGGTGCCCGGTGGTCTCGGGTCGGCGTCAGCTCGCGTCGACGGCAGCGTGGTGGGGGCGCTCGCGGTCGTGAACGCGATCGGCGACGTCGTCGGAAGCGACGGGCGGGTGCTGACGGGCTCGACGGCGCCACCCGACACGCCGGCGTTCCCGGACCCGCTCCCGTTCGTCGAGGGGGAGCACACCACGCTCGTGGTCGTGGCGACGGACGGGCGCCTCACCAAGGTCGAGTGCCACCTGCTCGCCCAGACTGCCCACGACGGGATGAGCCGCGCGCTCCACCCGTCGCACACCCGCTTCGACGGTGACCTCACGATCGCCGTCGCCACGGGCGCCGTCGACGTGCATTTCGACCGGGTGCGGGCGGCCGCCACCGACGTCGTGGCCGCCGCGATCCGGGACGCCGTCTCCTCTACCCCACCGGAACCAGAGGTTTCGGCGGGGACCCCGCGCTAACCGGCGGCATACCATCGGGCGTGTCCCTCGTGGTCGAACCGCCGCCGTTCGCATCGTTCGAGGAGCTCCAACGGCAGGCGCTCGCCTGCACGAAATGCCCGCTCGCGACGCAGGGCCGCAGCCAGGTCGTGTTCGGCGACGGCGACCCGCACGCCGACCTCGTGTTCGTCGGCGAGGGCC
>JALZAA010000383.1 GCA_030948625.1 Actinomycetota bacterium | reverse complement strand
TGCGCGGCAGCACGTCGACCATCTCGAGCTGCTCCGGGATCTTCTGTCTCATGAGCCCGGCCTGTGTGCAGAAGTCGAAGACATCCTGGAGGTTCGGCGGCGCCTCGGGGTCTGCCGGAACGACGATCGCGCACGCCCGCTCCCCCGACGCCGGGTCCGGCAGTCCGATCACGGCGACGTCGCCGATGCCGGGGTGGGTGAACAACACGTCCTCGACGTCCTTGGCGCTGATCGTCTCGCCCTTGCGGATGATGACGTCCTTGAGCCGGCCTGTGATCGCGATGTACCCGTCGGTGTCCTGGAAGCCGAGGTCACCGGTGCGGAACCAGCCGTCTTCGTCGAACGCCGCGGCGTCGAGCGACGAATCGAGGTACCCGCGGAACAGCATCGGGCCCTTGACGCGGATCTCGCCCTCCTCGCCCGGCTTCGCCACCTCTCCGTCCAGCTTCACCACCCTGACGTCGACGCCCGGCGTCGTGCGCCCTTCGGTCTCGGCCAGCTTCACGTCGGGATCGTCGACCGTCGCCATCGCGAGGATCGGACACTCGGTGAGCCCATAGCCCGAGACGACGCCGGCGCCGCCGAGCTCGCTCTTGACGTCGTAGTGCAGCTGCACGGGCTTCGCCGCGCCGCCGCCGGGGAACGCCCGGGCGTGCGGGAACAGCCTCTCCCCCGGGTTCTCGCGCTGCGCAGCCAGGTACGCCATGTGGAACGGCGTCCCCGCGCCGGCCATGGTGACGCCCTCGCGTCGCATGACCGGAATGGTCGTGGCGGGATCGAATGCCTCGATGACGATGGATTTGATGCCGACCATCATCGAGCTGAACAGCCAGCCGATCCCGCCGATGTGCGTGAACGGGAACACCAGCGCGCTCACGTCGTCCGGTGTCAGCGACAGCGCCTTCGACATGCCGAACGCCGACGCCATGATCGTGCGGTCGGTGTGCTGCGCGCCCTTCGGGTCGGCCGTCGTGCCCGACGTGTAGAACGCCCAACGCACGGGCGCGTCGTCGGGCGACGCCGACGGTGCCGCGGGCGGCGGGAGCGACGCGGGGTCGGCGTCGGGCAGCTTGCGGTCGACGACGAGCACGTCGAGCCCGGGTTGCGCGGCCGCGATCTCCTTCGCCATGCCCTCGAAATCGAAGCTCTTCCATGTCGACGGGACGATCAGCAGCTTCGCTCCCGTCTGCTTTGTCACGAAGCCGACCTCGCGCTGGCGGTAGATGGGGAGGATCGGGTTCTGCACCGCGCCCAGGCGCGAGAGCACGCCAACGAGCACGAGCGACTCGATCCACGTCGGCAGCTGCCACGACACGGGCGTGCCTTCGGCGACGCCGAGCTCGGCGAGGCCGGCGGCCGCACGTTCGGCGGCGTCCCGGTACTCGCGGTACGTCATCGTGCGCTTGTCCTCGTCGACGGCGAGCACCGCGTCGGGCGTTTCCGCGGCCCGCCGTTCGATCAGCTCCCACAGGCTTCCGGCGTCGGTGATCATGGCCTCCACCCCGATCTGCGTTCCCGATGGGTCACGCGGTGATCCCACCATCCATCGAGACGATGCTTCCCACCATGTACGCCCCGTCGTCGGACGCGATGAACGCGATCAGACCGGCGAGCTCCTCCGGCTCGGCGGCGCCGAGCGGTGACGTCACCCGCGCAAACTCCTTCATGTTCACGCCTTCGGGCATCGTGAACCCGGCGATCATCGGCGTGTTCATGCCCCCGGGTGCGACTGCGTTGACGCGCACGCCGCGTCTCAAGTACTCGATCGCAAGGGCGCGAGTGAGGTTGACGACGCCTCCCTTCGACACGCAGTACGCGGCCGAGTAGGGCTGGCCCATGAGACCGGCGTTCGACGCGACGTTCACGATGGCGCCACCGCCGTCGAGCAGATGCGGCAACGCCGCCTGACACATCAGGAACGTGCCGGTGAGATTGACGCCGAGGATCGCCGACCAGCGCTCGAAGGTCTCGTCAACGGTGTGGGCGAAGCCGCCGATCCCGGCCGAGTTGACGAGCACCTGGGGCCGGCCGAGGTCGGCGGCGACGGCGTCCATCGTGTTCCGCACCGCCGCAGGGTCCGTCACGTCGACGGCGTAGGCGCGCGCGGCGGCACCCTGCTCCCCGATCTCGGCGGCGGTCTTCTCGGCGGCGTCGGCGGCGACGTCCAGTGCCGCGACCGCAGCGCCTTCGTCCGCGAAGCGGTGCGCAGTAGCGCGCCCGAGCCCCGACCCCGCCCCGGTGACGACCGCGACGCGGCCCGTGAAGCGCGACATGTGCTCCCCTCCTGGGCCCCGATCCCGGCGCCCATGCCCGAATCTAACGCCCCGTCAGGTCCGAGTCATGAG
>JALZAA010000337.1 GCA_030948625.1 Actinomycetota bacterium | reverse complement strand
TGTGCATGTACTCGACGCCGATCGTCCGCGCGTACGCGTCGCGGAGCAGCCCGAGGATGTCGCGCAGCCTCATCGTCGACTTGCCGGCGAGCCCACCCGTCGGGAACTCGCGGTCGAGGTCCCAGATGGTCAGGTCGTAGTGCTGGATGTCGAGCTCGGGATGGGTCTGCGGCTCCTTGCTCCGCAGCGGGTCGAGGTTGGCGATGAGATGGCCGCGCACTCGGTACATGTTGATGAGCTGTTGCACGGCGACGGCCTTGTCGGTCGAGGCGACCGAATCGAGCTGAGGACCGACATCGACGCTCCACCGCGCCGGCTCGTATGGCACGGCGAAGCTCTGGAAGATGCGGTCGTAGAACTCGTCCTCGCCGAGCAGACGGTCGTGCATGACGGCGAGAAACTGCCCGCTCTCGGCACCCTGGATGACCCGGTGGTCGTAGGTGCTCGTCAACGTGATGACCTTGCTGACGCCGAGCCGCGCCAGCGTGCGCTGGTCGGCGCCTTCGTACTCGGCGGGGAAGCCCAGGGCGCCGACGCCGATGATGAACCCCTGTCCGGGCATGAGCCTCGGCACGGACTGCATCGTGCCGATGGTGCCCGGGTTCGTGATCGTGCCGGTGGTGCCGGCGAAGTCGTCGGGAGTGACCTTGCCCTCGCGCACCTTGGCGATGGTCTCCTCGTACGCGGCGTGGAAGGCCTTGAAGTCGAGGGTGTCCGCGTTCTTGACGTTCGGCACGAGCAGCGTGTGCGATCCGTCGCGCTTCTCGACGTCGACCGCCAACCCGAGATTGACGTGCTCGTGACGTACCACCGACGGCTGCCCGTCGACGACCGCGAACGAGGAGTTCATCACCGGTACTTCGGCGAGCGCTTCGAGCACCGCGTAGGCGATGAGGTGCGTGAAGCTGACCTTGCCGCCGCCGGTACGGGCGAGGTGGTTGTTGAGGATCTGCCGGTTGACCTCGAGCAGCTTGGCCGGGACCGTGCGCACCGAGGTGGCGGTCGGTACCTCGAGCGACGCCTCCATGTTCTCGACGATGCGGGCCAGCGCGCCCCGGATCGGGATGGGGCGCTCGGCCTCGCCATCGGGCTCGGGCTTGCCCTGCGGCTCTGCCGCGACCTCGGCCTCGGCTGCAGCCTCGGGCTCGCGGAGGGGCGCCGGCGCGGTCTCGGCCGGCGGCGCGGAAGCGGGGCGCGGCGCAACGGCGTCGGCCGTAGGCCCGTCACGTGTTGGCGGCGCCTCGGGTGCGGACTGCTCGCGGTGGGCGAAGAACTCGCGCCAGACCTCCGGCACGGCAGCCGGGTTCTCGACGTACTCCCGGTACATCTCCTCGGCCAGGCCGGAGTTCGGCCCCAGATCCTCGAATGTGCTGTCAGCCATGTGGCTCCTCCCCCGAGGAGCTCCCTCGGGCGCCGATCCTTCCCTAGCGGCGCACCAGCTCGGCCACCTGGAACGCCAGGTCGAGCGACTGGCGGGCGTTGAGCCGCGGGTCGCACATCGTCTCGTAGCGCTGCTCGAGGTGATCGGCGAGGACCTCTTCGGTCCCGCCGAGACACTCGGTGACGTCCTCGCCGGTGAGCTCGACGTGCACGCCTCCAGGCCACACGTCGGCGGCCGCGCAGGCGGTGAAGAAGCTCCGCAGCTCGCGCATCACGTCTTCGAAGCGCCGTGTCTTGTAACCGTTCTCGTGCGCGAATGTGTTCCCGTGCATGGGGTCGCACGCCCACACGACGGGATGGCCTGACATGCGCACCGCCCGCAGGAGGGGAGGGAGCACCTCGTCGACCCGCTCGGCGCCCATCCGGCTGTAGAGCACCAGCCGGCCGGGGCGGCGCGCCGGGTTCAGGCGCTCGCAGAGCGCCAGAACGTCGTGCGGCGACGCGTCCGGCCCGAGCTTGACCCCGACGGGGTTCTCGACGCCGGAGAGGTACTCCACGTGCGCGCCGCCCGGCTGGCGGGTGCGCTCGCCCGCCCACAGGAGGTGAGCCGAGCAGTCGTACCAGCCGCCGGTGATGCTGTCGCGGCGCGTGAGGACCTCCTCGTACTCGAGCACGAGCGCCTCATGGGCGGTGAAGAAGTCGACCTGGTGCAGCTGGGACTCGGTGTCGAGGTCGATCCCGCACGCTTCCATGAACCGCAACGCGCGCTCGATCTCCTGGGCGACGGCCTCGTATCGCCTGCCCTCACGGCTCGACGCCACGTACTCCAGGTTCCACTGGTGCACCTGACTGAGGTCGGCGAAGCCACCCTTGGTGAACGCGCGGAGCAGGTTGAGCGTCGCGGCGGACTGGTTGTAGCTGCGAACCAATCGACTCGGATCCGGTTGGCGCGCCGCGGCGTCGAACGCGAAGTCGTTGACCATGTCGCCCCGGAACGACGGCAGCTCGACGCCGTCGCGCGTTTCGGTGGGCGCGGTGCGCGGCTTGGCGAACTGCCCGGCGATTCGCCCGACCTTCAGCGTCGGCACGCCGGTGCTGTACGTCAGCACGACCGCCATCTGGAGGATCACCTTGAGCTTGTCGCGGATGGCGTCGGCGGAGAAGGCCTCGAAGGACTCCGCGCAGTCACCCGCCTGGAGGAGGAACGCCTTGCCTTCGGCGACGGCGGCGAGCGATTCGGTGAGCTGACGAGCTTCACCCGCGAACACGAGGGGCGGCTGGCGCCGAAGCTCCGCCACCGCCGCGTCGAGCGCGCCGGCATCAGGCCAGTTCGGCTCCTGCGCGGCCGGTCGCCCGCGCCAGCTCTCGGGAGCCCATGAGGCGCCGAACATGCGCGGCGGTTCGGGGGGGAGGGGGAGTGGATCCGACATCAGAGGTAGCCGCTGCCGGGCGGCGGTGGCTGCGATCCCGGCGGTGGAGGCTGACCGGACTCGAGGGCGCGGCGGCGCATCTCCTCCATCTGGCCCTGGGCTGCCATCTGCTGGGTGAACAACGTGGCCTGGATGCCCTGGAACAGCCCCTCGAGCCAGCCGACGAGCTGGGCCTGCGCGAGCCGAATCTCGGACTCGCTCGGTGCGTCACCTTGGAACGGCAGCACGACCTCGCACAACTCTTCCTTGAGGTCGGGAGACAGCACGTCCTCGAGCTCGTGGATCGACCGCTCGTGGATCTCGCGCAGCGCGCGGCGGCCGGAGTCGTCGATCGGGGCCCGGCGGACCTCCTCGAGCATGTTCCGCACCATCGAGGCGATGCGGATCAGCTTCGTAGGACGCGACACCTGTTCTTGCGCCTGGGTGCCGCCGCCGCCACCTTGCGGCGCAGCAGCTTGCTGGAGGACCTCGGGTTGGACGCGCTCGGACGCGGCGCTCGGGTTGTCTTCCACGATCCTCGTGTCCTCTCCCTCGGCATCTGCCGGAGCATGTCCAGGATAGAAGGTGCCTGGAACGGCGCTCCCAGCGTTCACGCCGAGTCGAGCGTCCCCTCGCGAACGCCCGGGGGTATCCGCCCTTGCGCGCCCTCCGTTCGAGGGCCGGGGACGTCATGGAAGCGGTACGGCTCGGGCTCGCGGCCGGGCTGGCAGACCCAGCTCTCGCCCGTGCGCCCCTCGGTGACGATGCGGAACACCGCCTCGGCGATGTTGCCCGGCACCATCAACGGGAAGTTCGCCTCACGAATGAGCCGCCGGGCGTCCTCGCCGATGATGTTGGTGTCGGTCATGCCCGGGTTCACGGTGTTGGCCGTGATGCCCTTGCCGAGCAGCGACGGGGCGATGCTGCGGATGAAGCCGACGACCGCGTGCTTCGTGAGGTCGTAGACCGGGTCCGGCGGGAACGGGATCAGTCCGGCGAGTGAAGACGTCGCGACGATCGCCCCGCCGCTCCGACGCTCCATGGCGCGCACCGCTGCACGCGCGCCGTACACGACGCCGTCGACGTTGACCCGCATGATCGTGCGGTAGAGGTCGTCGGGGAGCGTCTCGATGTCAGGGTGCCCGATCGCGATGCCGGCGTTGAGGAAGGCGATGTCGACTCCGCCCAGCTCGCGCTCGCACGTCGCGAAGGCGGCGTCGACCTCGTCGGGCGCGCCGACGTCGGCTTGATGGAAGACACCTCCGACCGACGTCGCCACGTCTTGGCCCACGTCGTCGGTGAGATCGACCACGCACACGGCCGCGCCCTCGATCGCCAGCCGCTCCGCGGTCGCTCTCCCTATGCCCGACGCGGCCCCCGTGACGAGGGCGACCTTGCCGTCCAGCGCTGCCACGACCGCAGCCTAGGTCCACGCCGGGAGAGCCAAACGGGACGAGGTGTGCTCAGCGCGCCGGGCGGCTCCCGAGGAGTGTGGCGACGGCCGCCCCGGCATGGAACACGGTGATGTCGCCGTCCTGCGACACCATGA
>JALZAA010000330.1 GCA_030948625.1 Actinomycetota bacterium | reverse complement strand
TTCATGATGATCGGCGGTTCGACCGAGATCGCGGCCCGGCGCGCCGCACGCCTGCGTCTCCCGTTCTTTCCCGCTGTCGGCGATCCGAAGCTCGCCGACATCTACAACGAGGAGTGCGCGGCCGTCGGCTTCGACGGCGGCTTCGTGAGCCTTCCGAAGGGGCCGGGGTTCGTCCACGTCGCCGAGGACCCGGACGAGGCGTGGGCGACGATCGGCCCGCACGCGCTCCACGAGGCGCAGGTGTACGAGAGCTGGCAGACACCGGGACAACGCTCCGCCGTCGACGTGCATGCCAAGGACGTCGAAGACGTTCGCAAGAGTGGCGTGTACCAGGTCGTGACGCCGGACGAGTGTGTCTCGCTGGCCGAGGATCTCGGGAGCGGCATGCTGGTCCTGCACCCGCTCATGGGTGGGATCCCGCCCGACGTCGCGTGGGAGAGCCTCGAGCTGTTCGAGCGCAAGGTGCTTCCCCGTCTCCGGGGCGCCGCTGGTTGAATGGCCGGCGGTGGGGACTTCACCGTTGCCCGACGACCTGCGCATCCCGCACCCGAGCCGACTGCCGCCGTCGACGCCCGGATACGACGCGATCGTGGCCGCGCACGAGAACGCGATCGTCAAAGGCGAGCCGGGTTATCTCGATCCCGTCACCGGCCTGTTCGTGATGACCGCCGCGTACCTCTGGGAGCGCGGCGAGTGCTGCGACTCCGGCTGCCGCCACTGCCCGTACCTACCCCGTTCATGATGCGTGCGCTGGGTGCCAAATAGTCCCCCAGCGCACGCATCAGGGAGATCTACCGGAGCTCGTCGGCGTAGCGGTCGGTGCCGGGGACGGTGGCGAGGAACGGCGAGACAAAAAGGATGCGACCGAGGCCGCTGTCTTCGAACTCTTTGCCCAGGCTGCCGAAGCGGTCGTCGAACACCTCGAGCGGGTCCTCGTCGAGGAAGTAGAGCTGCATGAACCGGTCGGTGGCCTCGTTGCGGGGGACGTCGCTCGGCGCGTCCTGGAATAGGGGCACGGGCGCGAACGCCGTCATGACCTCGGCCGGGCATGGCCGGCCGCGGAACCAGGCGACCACGTCGTCGTGCGTCTTCCCGCCGGAGACCTCGCCGATGACCGCCACGACCCCGCGGAAGGGGTGATCGAGCGCGAGCTCGGCGGGCACGCCGTCCGGGTCGGCGCGCTGCTCATCGAGGAACCGGTACATCAGCGTGTGGATGTGATCGCGCTGCGTGAACATCCGGTCGTTGTCGTGCAGCCACTTCACTTGGTCGGTGCCCCACTTCATCCACTCGCTGAAGCGACCGGCGAGGATCCAGTAGAGCGCGAGGTACGACCCGATCATCGGGTCCGGCGTGATCTCCGAGTCGGCCGGGTAGCGCTTCTCCTTGCACGCGCGCGTCGCGACGTACCGCGCGCCCGACACCGTCCATGCGCCGATCATGCAGCCGGCGTAGAAGTGGTCGCGCTCGTACCAGCGGTTGTACGCAACCTCGTGTCCCGGGTGCGGCTCGACCATCGTGAACAACGCGCCGCCGAGCTTGATCGGCTTCTCCCTCGTGTCGCCGGTCCCCAGTGGCTGGATCGTCGCTTCGGTCGTCATCTGTCCTCCGTTGTCTGAGCCACGAGCGCACGCTTGTCGATCTTGAGCATCGACGTCACCGGCAGGTCGTCGACCAGCTCGAGCCGGTCGGGTGCCTTGTAGTCGGCGAGGCGGTCACGGCACCACGCCCGCAGCGCGTCCAGCGTCGGTGGCGCCGCGTCGGGAGCCGGGACGACGAACGCCACGCCGACTTCGCCCAGGACCCGGTCGGGCACACCGACGACGGCCACGCGCGCCACCGCTGGATGCTCGACGAGCGCTGCTTCGACCTCGGCGGGATACACGTTGTAGCCGCCGCGGATGTACATCTCCTTGAGGCGGCCGACGATCCGCAGGTTCCCGTCCGCCCCGACGACGCCGAGGTCGCCGGTGTGGAGCCATCCGTCCTCATCGATGACCTCGGCCGTGCGCGCCGGATCGCGCCAGTACCCGCGCATCATCGCCGGCGACTTGCAGCACACCTCGCCCACGTCGCCCACCGCCTGCTGACGTCCGTTCGCAGGGTCGACGATTCGCAGC
>JALZAA010000329.1 GCA_030948625.1 Actinomycetota bacterium | reverse complement strand
ACGCTGGGCCTCCGCCAGATCATGTTTGCCGTGGACGACGTCGACGACGTGGTTGCGCGCCTACGCGCACACGGCGGCGAACTCGTCGGTGACGTGGAGCAGTACGAGGACATCTACCGGCTCTGCTACGTCCGCGGTCCCGACGGCATCATCGTCGCGTTGGCCGAGGAGCTGAGCTGAACGCTCGCGCCGCGTGGCCCCGTCACACGTGACAGTCGACCGCATCTAACGGCGGTCTCGAGCGTCCGCTTCCAGCGTTAGGTCACGCCGCCTGCGTCACGGGCAGCGGCCTCGACCCTATCGCGATAGCTGGCCCACCAGGTCTCATCGCCTTGCGGAAGGTTGGACCACCGGCGGTCGGCGCCGATCGTGCCATCAATCAACTCACGAAGAAGGTCGGCGTGGCCGGCGTGGCGATAGATGTCGACGATCACGTGGACCAGCGCCCGATGAAGCGTGAGCTCGCGTCCGCCCTCCGGCCACCACGGCACCTCACCCACGGCGTCCAGCGGAAGGGCGTCGATCGTGGCGTCGGAATGAGCCCAAACGCGGCGACAGAACTCGACGACGCTGTCGTTCGTCTCACCGGCCCTCACCCATATGTCACCGTTCGGCTCGCCATCCTCCATCCACGGCAGCGGCTCTGGAAACGGCCGGCCGAACACCGATCCGAAGTAGCCGGTCTCGATGCTCGCGACATGCCGGACAAGGCCGAGCAAGTTCGTTCCCGTCGGCACCAACGGTCGGCGAGTGTCGTACTCAGACAGCCCATCAAGCTTCCAGAGCATCACCCTCGCGGCCGGACTGCAGGTACTCGTGCAGATCTGCCTTTGGATCGAACGCCACGGCCGCAGTCTGCCATCGCGATCGACATCCCCGAAGTGCCGATCGGGGACGCGCCATAACGCGACCACCGGTCCCGGTTGAACCGGTCGTGACGACGGCGCAGATCGGCACGTACGCGTGCGCGGTGGCTACCTGAACCGCGTGGGCGGGGGCCTTGATGGGCGTCCTCCTGACGGTCGCCGGTCTCGACCACCTCGATCGTGCGGGGCTGGTCCTGTATCTGGCGCTCGGGTGGCTGCCGATCGTGGCCGGGGCCGAGCTCGTGCGCGGGCTCACCTTCGGACAGCTGGCGCTGCTGCTCGGCGGCGGAGTCGTGTACACCGCGGGCGCCGCCCTGCTCGCCGCGAAACGGCCCCGACTGCGGCCCGCCACCTTCGGCTACCACGAGTTCTGGCACGCCATGGTCCTCGGCGGCGGGGCCTGTCACTACGCCCTGATCCTCCTCCTCGTCCGGACGTAACGTCTTGGCGATCGCCAGGAACAGCAGGGAGAAATGAGGGTGTTGCGCCGCCCTTACGCAAGCGAGTTCGAGGCCCGAGAGGCGCTACGCAAGCGCATCGAGGGAGCCAAGTAAACCCGGGAGGTCGATGTCGTAGCGCCGACCCCCCAACCGCACCGGCTCGGCCGCATGGCCGGGACGCTCGGCACGCGTACCTCAATCTCATGCGGCTGCGCGCAGCGCCGGGCAACAGCGGGAACGGAGCTGAGGCACTCCGGCCAGTTACCGTTGGCTCGGACCGTGATTCGCTTAGGAGGCTGAGATGCCCGACGAGGGGTGGTATCCGGACCCGAACCGACGTCACGAGCTGCGCTGGTTCGACGGCGAGCACTGGACGACTTCGGTGATGGATGGCGGACAGGCGAGCCAGGACGACCCAAGCGCCCTGGCAGCGCCAGGTGCGCCCGTTCGCCTATCGACCGATCCCGCGCCGGCGCCTCAGCGCGCTCGTGGGCGGGGGCTTAGCGGGTGCGCGATCGCGGCGATTGTTGGCGGGGTCCTCGCGGGCATGATCCTCATTGTCGCGATCGTGGCCGGTGTCGCCGGAGTGAACAGCGCCAACAAGGCGCGACGCGCCTTACGCCGTGGGTTAGTCGCTGCACTGACCGAACCCGGACATGAGTGAAGCAACATCGTTGGCGAGGATGAGCGTCATTCGGTCGACCGCGGCGCACCGCGGTACTCGTGGGGAGCGATTTGCCGCCGAGATCAGCACCAGAGAAAGCCCCGGACACTCGCCCGCGAGACGAGGTCACTCCTCCAGAAAAGATGAATACTCAAACGACAGGCTGGCGGTAGGGGTGTCGGTCGGCGTGGTCCTGCTCTCTGCAGGGCGACCGGACGCAGCGGCATCGCTGCTACCTGCGGATACGCCCGTCGCGAGGTCGGGTGACTGTCGGGTTGTATGGCCGACGGTCGCGACTCCCGGGTCTTCGACAGGGGTTCGGCTTCTAGAGTCAACGCCCCTACAGCGCTCGATCTAGCTCAGTTCCCTTGTCTTGGGGCCGCGTCAGAGAGCGCGCGCAGATCGAGCCCGTTGACGTATTTCACGAATAGGTCTGGGTGGTCGAATACCCAGTCGTGGTCGACGGGGTCATGACCAGGGGGCCGTCACGCGCATACCGCTTCCGGTATGAACATCAGCATTGGTGACGAGCTCACTGACCAGCAGAACCGCCAACTCCATGGCCGACGCTTCGACAGCGCCGTCCCCCAAGACCTCAGCCGTGAAGAGACGGGGGCTGCGGATCGCTCGCCGGCCTGCCCGCTAACTCGACGGTCCTCGCCATCAACTTCCGCACGAGCGCCGCTCAGGTTCTCAGGTGTGTCTTCCCGCCACCGCGCTGAGCGGAAACCACGGCCTCGTCTGGCGACGGATTGATCTCGCGGGCACGCAGGCGTGCGGCTCTCGCCGACGTTGCGTTAACGCGTTACCACGTAGATAACGATCCCAAAGACGATGGCGACGAACGCAACGAGCCTCGCGTGTGAGCGCAGCCAGTGTCGAACGATGACGTACTTCAGTGAGTGCACCGACCCTCCCGGAGTCGCCCCACGCGCTAGACGGTCCCACAAGGTCTGGAGCCGTCAGACCACGCACACCGAAGGTACACATCTCCCGGTGCCGGTCAGATCGGAGTTGAGCGGCCCTCGCGCCTGCGGGTAGCCGCCTCAGAACTCTGGGCCCCTCCGGCTTGTCTGCCTACGAGAGCAATGCGTCGAAGCGAGCCTGGTCTTCCACGTACACCCACGTCTCCACGGCGGCACCGCTCTCGATTCGGTCGACCAGCACGTCGGTTCCGCTGTACGTCTGGCCCTTGACGGTCGCCGTACTGCGCTGGAGCGCGATCGCGAACTTGTCGTCACCCAACACGTGTACAAGCTCCGCCTTGAACGTCCCCCCTGTGACCTCCGTCAGCTTGCCGAAGTAACCAAAGATGGCGTCGCGGCCCTTGTAGTCGCCGGCGAGTGGACTGTTGCCCGGGACGTGCCACACGGCGTCTTCGGGAATGACTTCGGCGAGGGCCTCCATGTCTGCCTCAGCGAAAGCCCTGTAGCCCTTGCGCAGGTTCTGCACGCTCTGTGCTTCAGCCATCTTGTTCCTCCATGCTCGCCGGCGAGTTCGGCCGTTCGACGCGACTTGCTGGGTCGCCCCAGCGCAGTGTCATGCCTCGAGGGACGGATCGTCAACGGCGCCGCTCGAGTCATCGCCAACACCAACGGCTCGACGACCGATAGCTAGCGCCGGGAGTTGCTGGCCAATGCGAGATCGAGGCTTCGTGGGGCTGCGATTCTTCCGGC